>CAZDLX010000097.1:0-13319 GCA_964506005.1 uncultured Anaerolineae bacterium
GTGCCCCCGCCCGCCCCCCTTCCTGGTCTCCGTGAGAGATCAGCCAGACGCCAGTGCGTCGAGCATCTCCTGCACGCGGTCTAGCTCATCCTGGTTGACGGTATGCCCCATGCCGGGGTACAGCCTCATGTCGACGTCCGCGCCGAGCCGGGCCAGAACGTCCGCGCTGTGCCGGACGCGCGGCTCAGGGATGTGCGGGTCCACGTCGCTGCAGCCGAGAAAGACCGGCGTCCCGCCCAGCGAGCCCGCGTAGTCACGCGGGGTACCGTCCGGGCCGATCAGCCCGCCGCTGAGCCCCACCACACCGCCATAGCGCCGGGCATTGCGAGCAGCGTATTCCAGCGCGAGGCAGGCCCCCTGCGAGAAGCCAAGCAGCAGCACGCGCGAGGAGGCGAAGCCCGCCGCCTCCAGCCGCCCCAGGACTGCGCCGACCATCTCCAGTGCCGAATCCAGCCAGGGCTGGTTCGCCTCAAGCGGCGCGAGGAAGCTGTTCGGGTACCACGTCGAACCCGCCGCCTGCGGGGCGAGAAAGGCGACGCCCGGTGCGTCGAACTCCGCCGCCAGCCCCAGAATGCTCGCCGCCGACGCCCCGCGCCCGTGCACGAAAACCGCCGCGGCGCGCGCCGTCTCCAGCGGCTCGCCTGCTGCCAGCACCGGCTGGCCGCTGTGCGGCCCAGTGATGGCTGTCTCGTCCGCGTAGGGCCGCACCATCAAACGGTCTCCGGGGCGTGCCACTCCGGCACGTCAACGGGCTTGAGCCCCGCCTCGATCTCGGCGCGCTGTTTCTCCAGCCAGGGCGGCAGCTTGAGCTGCTGCCCGAGCTCCTCGACAGACTCATCGACGAGAAAGCCCGGACCGAGGGTTGCCAGCTCCACAATGTGACCGTCGGGGTCGCTGGTGTAGATGCTCTTGAAGTACGTCCGGTCGATGATGGGCGTGACCTGGAAGCCCGCCCGGATCAGCTTCTCGCGCCACTCAGCCTGCGAGTCTTCGTCGGGCACGGCCAGCGCGAAGTGGTGCGTCTGCCCGGTACCGACCTGCGCCCGCCGCGACTGGAGGGCGTCCATCTCGAAGTACGTGATCACCGTGCCAGGCTGGCCGCCGTCGAGCCCCCAGTACCAGTGCGGCATGTCGGGGTCGTCGAAGTTCGCGGTGCGCTTGATGAGCGGAATCTCAAGCAGCCCGTTGTAGAAGGCATGCGTGCGCTCGATGTCCGAGCACAGCGCCGAGATGTGGTGCATGCCGTACCGGAGCGCCATCGCGGAGTCGATCTCGGGGACCGGCTCGGGCCACGTCTCCGCGCTGACGGTGGCGACATCGCTGTTGCGGGCGAGCACGTCGGCAGGCGGGGTCTGGAGCGTCGTGCCGAGCGCGTCGGCGGGTTCGTCGAGCGTGAAGCCGGGGCCCTTCGTCGCGATCTCGACAATCGCGCCGTCGGGGTCGCGGAAATACAGCGACGTGAAGTAGTAGCGGTCCAGTGGCCCGGTGACGCGCACGCCCTGGTCGACGAGGCGGCGCTTCCAGCGCAGCAGACCGTCGCGGTCATCGACGCCCAGCGCGAAGTGGTGCGTGCCGCCGATGCCGGGGAAGCCGCGCGGCGCGGTCGGCCACTCGAAGAAGGTGATAGCCGTCCCCGGGCTCCCCGTCTCGTCGCCGAAGTAGAGGTGGTAGGTGTCGGGCACGTCGAAGTTTACGGTCAGCTTAATGGTGCGCAGGCCGAGCACCCGCGCGTAGAAATCAATCGTGCGCTGAGCGTCGGCGCACACAAGCGTAATGTGGTGCAGCCCCTTGATCATGATTTGATCCCCTCTCCGCCTTCACCTTGAAATCGACCACAGAGTCTGCCCCTGATTGTAGCGAGTCACGGAGCGCGGTTCCTGCCCTCATCCGGAGGCTAACTGCTGCTCTGCACCAACCGTGAATGGCAAGACTGGTGTGGATAACGCGTGGGCTGGTGGCAGGCGTAGGTTGGCCGCCAGCTGCCCGAGAATGAATTCTCGGGCTACAGGGCAGCTTCGCTGCCGCCAAGTCCCCTATCGGGGACTCCCGGAGCGCAGCTCCGGCCCGCCTGCGGCGGGGCGTCCCCGCAGGGGACGATTCTACGTAGCCCGGAAATTCATTTCCGGGCGATGCCTGAGCCTTCTCCGTTGTCCGATTAATTTGGAAAGCCTCAACAGCCGACGCATCTATCCTAGCCTGAGAATTCCATTCTCAGGCGGGGTTGACCAGCAGTCAACTGTCCCCCTCTCCCACCGGGAGAGGGGCCAGGGGTGAGGGTGGAGTGAGGTCAAACCGCTTCGTACTTCTTGTGCTTGCCCTTGGAGACGACCTTCAGCCGCTGTGCCTTCTCCAGTTCCCGCACCGCCTCCTTGAGCTGTGACTCGCCGTGGCGGCGGAACTTGTTGATGATCTGCCCCATCGTCTTGCCGGGCTGGCAGTAGGCCAGAATCTCGCTGGCGAGCTGGGAGAGCGCATCGGGGAGCGCGCGGCGCGGACGGACGACGGTCAGCCCGGGGTTCCGCTGGAGCGTTTCGCCTTCGATCCAGTCGAGGTGGCTGGCAAAGCGGTGGAGGTAGGCACGCAGCCGATCGCGGATGGCGCCACCTTCCCCGCTGGAGCCGTACCCGTGAATGACGTGGATCTCTCGCCGGGTCTGGGCGGCTACCTCCCGGTTATACAGGCCTACAAAGGCTTCAATCGCCTGCGGCACGGTAAACCCGTGTACATCCAGTTCGACATGCCCGCCATAGCCTCTGCGGCTCATCACACTGCCCTCTCCGAAGATGTCTTGCAGGATTCGCTCTATTACACCACATCCGCTGCGACGGGCCAACCGGTCCTTTCGCAAGGGCCCCGGCGGTGGTGTATACTCATCGAATAGCGACCCCGCTGCACACAGGCGGATTTTGCGAGATCAACAAGTGAATTGGAGGGACACCCATTATGGTACAAACCGCAGCACCCGCTCGCACGATTGAGGAGATTATGAGCTGGTATCAGGGCCAGAACCCGGGTGTTCTGACCAACCTGTACCGGCTGCTGAACCATGGCCGCCTCGGAGGCACGGGTAAGCTCGTCATCCTGCCCGTTGACCAGGGCTTCGAGCATGGCCCGACCCGCAGCTTCGCACCCAACCCCGACGCCTACGACCCGCTGTACCATTTCCGGCTCGCGATCGAGGCGGGCTGCAGCGCGTATGCCGCCCCGCTCGGCTTTCTGGAGGCGGGCGCGGCGCAGTACGCCGGGCAGATCCCGCTCATTCTGAAGCTGAACAACCACGACATCCTCCAGGACGAGATCGACCCGCTCGGCGCGCAGACCGGCACTGTGGACGACGCGCTGCGCCTCGGCTGTATCGGCATCGGCTACACCATCTACCCCGGCACGCTGGACCGCCGCCTGCAGTACGAGCAGTTCGCGGAGATCGCCGCCGAGGCGAAGGCAGCCGGCCTGCTCGTCGTTCTGTGGTCGTATGCCCGCGGCGGCGGCATGCAGTCCGCGGACGAGACCGGCCTCGACACCATCACGTACGCCGCGCACCTCGCCGCCCAGCTCGGCGCGCACATTATCAAGGTGAAGCTGCCGACTTCCCACTTCATGGACGCGAAGTCGAAGAAGCTCATGGACGAGGCGGGCATCCCCTACGAGACGCTCGCCCAGCGTGTGAACTACCTGATCAAGGCTGCCTTCGACGGACGCCGCATCGTGATCAACTCGGGTGGTTCGGCTGCTTCGGACGAGGCCGTGTTCGACCAGGTCCGCGCCATCCGCGATGGCGGCGGCTTCGGCTCCATCATCGGGCGCAACAGCTTCCAGCGCCCCTGGGACACGGCAATCGACTTCCTGCGCACCATCATGGACATCCTCGCCGGCGACATCGAATAAGCAAACCGGATATCCCTGAGCTAACCCGAGCGCCCTCCTGAGTATGGAGGGCGCTCGGCGTTTGGGGCGTTCACTGCTGTTGACGCGGCCTGCCCGGAGCGTATAATGAGAGTATGCGAGCCCTCCCTGAGACAGGGACGGGCCGAATTATGGGGCCAGAGAATGATCGGATAGGGACGGCTCGAAGGAGAGTCGAGCTACCCCTCCCGGCTGGGGCAGCCGGGCACTGCGACGCGTACACCCTCACCCCCACACCCCGCACACTTGCTGCCTCGCCAACCCTGCGCGCTGTTTTTTCGCCATGCTCTGGCTCAGGAACAGCCATTTTAGCAAGGAGACAGGAACGGGGTTAGCGAACACGGTTGAACTCATAAGGAGCGAAAAAGAGAGCGCCGGCTGGGGCATGCCGACGCTCCGAACAACCTGTGGCAGGGACCCCGGCTCATAGATTCGTTATCCACGCCCGGTTCCCTCACCCAGGGGCGTCTGAGACGCCCCCCGGTTATGGTTGTTTGGCTTATTTTACCGACATTTGCCCCGATGATGGGTTACATTTTCATATCACAGGGGACCTCAAATGAATAAGTACCTGCCATTCTTTGCGCTTCTCCTCCTGGGCATTATGGTGTTCGGCACCGTCACGAGCGGCGCCTACTTCTCTGACCAGGACGTGCAGACCGGCAATGCCGTGAACCTGGGCGTTCTGGACCCGAAGTGGCAGCCCAGTTCGAACTTCTCCGTCAGCGGCGCACAGCCGGGCGTGGCTGCCGGCACGCAGGAGCTGACGTTCTTTAGCGACCAGAACACCACGACGCTCGACATCAAATACCGCCTCAGTGCCGCTCATACCGGCGGCAGCCAGGCGCTCTACAACCTGGTCTGGGTTACCGCTGAGGTCTCGACAGATAGTGGCCGGAACTGGACGACCTGCTACAACGGCTGGCTCAAAGATATGGACATCCACCCGGGCAACTGCCGCAGCGGCTGGATGAGCCGGATGGAGCCGAACTGGTCGGCTACGTGGCGGTTCACGTACACGCCCGCCGCCTCGATCACCAACGACCTGATGGGCAGAGGCGTGGAGTTCAGCATCATTGCGGACTCGACACAGGCGTCGAATCCGGGCTGGTAAGTAGAACTCATACCTGACACGTGTACGGTGCGGGGGCACACTAGGTGCGATACGCCCGCCCATCTCAACTGCCCGATCGACGATAAGGGGCTGACTCGTGGAACGCAGCAATCCAATCCCGGCTCGCGCGTCCGAGCCCACGAGCAAACCCGAGCGGAACCTGCTCACGCTGCCTCGTTCCGCACGTTTCGTCGAGGAAGCTGCGCGGCGGGCGTCGGAAGCGTGGGCCCGCCACCGGGCCGAGGTCACCGGCCTGGCCCGGAAGGCGGCTACAGTGCTGGCGTACCTCGGCATCGCGCTGCTGATCTTCCTGGCATACGGTTCGGTGCCGAACCGCTGGTACAAGGTCATCACGATAGAGGGCAACAGTATGTCGCCCACCCTGCGCTACGGGGATCTCATCGTCATCTCCCGCCCGCCGCGCGCGATAGAGGAAGGGACAATCGTTACGCTACAGGTCGAGAGTGCTATTCTGACTCACCGGTTCATCGGCTATGATGAGAATGGCCGGCGGGTCTTCAAGGGCGACGCCAACGCGCAGCCTGACGACTTCAGCGAGACGGATTACACTATCGTCGGGGTATATCGCTTTCGTATTCCGCTGCTCGGCCACCT
This sequence comes from uncultured Anaerolineae bacterium, assembly GCA_964506005.1. GTDB lineage: Bacteria > Chloroflexota > Anaerolineae > Aggregatilineales > UBA3940 > UBA3940. The sequence goes on from CAZDLX010000097.1 coordinate 5,633, forward strand.
GAATATTCAAGCCAACAGGGCCCTGCGCCCGGCACAAGCAGGGCCCCCAAGGGGCTGAACTTGATGAAGCCTGAACCGCTTCGCCCTGACCAGCAGGGCAAGCCGCCCACACAGCGACCGCTGCCCGCCCACCCGTTCGCTGCCGTTACCGGTCTCTACCGGCGGCAGCACGGGCCGGGCAGGTCGGAACGCGGTGTGCGTATCCCCGTCCCCCGGCGCGGGCTTCGCCTGCTGGCGATGCTGCTCGTCGTCCTGAGCGGCCTGGGCATCATCGTCACCGCCGAGCGCAGCGGGGCCTTCTACAGCGACCGCGATACCGTGCAGGGGAACTCCATCCTGATGGCCGACCCACCCACCGCGACGCCGACGCCCTCTCCGACCGCTACGGCAACCCGCACCCCCAAGCCCACGCGGACCGCGCTCCCAACGTCGATGCCGGCTTCCACGTCGCAGCCTACCAAGCCTCCGGCCTGCGAGGATGACCCGGCGCTGTGCGCGACCGGGGCACCAGCCGTCGAGCCGACGAGCGCGCCGACGACCACGCCAACCGCCACGCCACCTGAGCCCACAGCCACGCCGCCGCCAGCCGAGCTCACGGCGACGCCGCCGCCCCCGACGCAAGAACCAACGGAAGCGCCGTCCGAGCCGCCCCCCGGCGACCCAGCCGGCACGACCGGCGAGAGCACACCCCAGCAGCTTCAGGTCAACCTGCGGCCCTGACACAGAGAGGCTGAGACACGAGCCGGGCGGCGCGTCGCCCGGCTTTTTGGGGTCGGCTGGTGGCTGTGCCTCGCCTGATGGTAGGCCATCAGGCTACTCATGATACGCCGGCTAAAGCCGACCTGCGGGCTGATGGGTCAAGCAGCGGTCGCCTTCAGGCGACGCATCTTCCCTAGCCTGAGAATGGAATTCTCAGGCGGACGCCGCCAAGCGGCCACCCCCGCCTACTTCTGCCACTGCTTGTGGAAGTCCGGCGGTGGCTGGCTGAGGTTGCCGTCTGCCTCCTGCAGCAGCTCACCCATCAGCGAGGCTGAGGCCGGGGCCTGACCGGCCCAGTGATTGTTCATGTAGAGCAGCGTGAGCTCGGTTTCCTTCTGCTGATCGAGCGCCGTGACGCGCGGCACCCACTCGCCCAGCTCCTCTGCCGAGTACATGTAGTCGTAGCGCTCCCAGGCCTCGTCGTGCTGCCACCACTTCTTGTAGTTGCGCCCGTGAAAGCGCACGTAGGCCACTGCGCTCGTCGCGATGGCGATGGGCGGCATCAGGCTCTCATACTGCGGCTGATCCACGCAGCAGTAACCGAGCCCGTTCTCATGCAGCAAATCAAATGTATCCTCAGAGACCCAGTTGCGGTTCCGGAATTCCACCACAGCACGCGTGTCGCCGAGCCCCTCGCGCAGCTTCTTCAGGTAGTCCTCGTTCTCGGGGGTTGCGTGGAAGCTGTAGGGGAACTGCGCCAGCACGCAGGCGAACTTGTCCTCGTCTTTGAGCGGCGCGAGTGCGTCGTTGAACTGCGCCAGTGCGGGCATCGGGTCGTCGTCGCGCTCGTGGGTGATCTCGCCGGGCATCTTCACTGCGAACAGGAAGCCCGGCTCGACCTTGCTGCCGATGTTCGCCAGCATCTTCGCCGAGGGCATCCGGTAGTAGGTGAAGTTCAGCTCCGTCGTGTTGAAGTGCTGGCGGTAGTAGTCGAGAAACTCCGTCTTCTTGGTGCCCTCCGGGTAGAAGGGCCCCACCCAATCGTCGTATGAGTAGCCGCTCGTGCCCAGATAAATCATCGCCTGCTCCTCCCGCGTTCGTGGCTTACACCTTGATTATGCCGCCCGCCTGCCCCGGCTTCCACGCCACGGATCCGGCGGATTTTGCGCGGGACTGTACGAACCGGTATTGTCTCCGGTTGAACGAATCGCCATTACGATGAGGACACGAGAACCAGATGCAGCCCTCTCCACCGGAGACCACACCCAAGCCACCCTCCCTCCAGACCCGGCTCGCGGGGCATGTAGCGAAGCACGGCAGGCGGCAGATCGCCATCGACTACGTGACGATGACCGCCGGCGCGTTTGCGCTTGGACTGGCCTACAACCTGTTCTTCGTGCCCAACGAAGTCGTCTCGGGCGGTATCTCAGGCGTGGGGGTGATCGCGCACTACCTGTTTGGCTGGCCCGTCGGGCTGGTCACACTGCTGCTCAACGTGCCGCTGTTCATCGCCGGGCTGCGCTGGGGCGGCGGCCTCTCGACCGGGGTACGCACCGTCTACGCCGTGATCGTCATGACGGCGACCATCGACCTGACCGCGCCGTTCATCCCCGCGGTGACGGATAACCCGCTGTTGTTCATCACCTACGGCGGCCTGCTCGACGGGCTGGGGGTCGGGCTGGTGCTGCGCGCCCAGGGCACGACGGCGGGCACCGACATTATGGCCCGGCTGCTGCACCACTTCACCGGGCTGGAGATCAGCCGGGGCATGTTCCTCACCAATGCGCTGATCATCGCCGGGGCGGCTATTGTCTTCGGGCTGGAGAAGGCGATGTTCGGCGTGATCGTAGCGGCGATCTCGGCCTGGGCGGTGAACGTCGTGCTCGCAGGCGGGCGGCAGGCGCGGCAGGCGTTCATCATCTCCGAAAAGTGGGAGGAAGTGCGCGACGTGATGCTCACCGAGATGGGGCGCGGCGTGACGATTGTGCCGGGCACCGGCGCATACACGGGCCGCGAGCGCCCCATGCTGATGAGTATCGTCAGCCCGCGTGAGGTTCCGGCAGTGCGGCGGCTCGTCCACGACATCGACCCACGCGCCTTCGTAATCTTTGGCATGGCCACCGAGGTCTACGGCGAAGGTTTCTACCCGATAGACCGCGAAGTGTAAGGTCGCCGGCGTCACTCCGGCAGCCGGCCTGATATCGCCGTCTCGATCCTCTATAATCTTCGACACGTTCAGGGCACCGCCCAAGTGAATGGGAGCCTCCGATGACTCGCCGGTTTCGCGAACCCGTCAGCGGCCTCCTGCATCTCAGCGGGGCTGTGCTGGCAGTCGCGGGGTTGTGGTGGCTAATCAGCAGGACCACCGGCGACCTGCCCAGGTTGCTCTCAGTTGCCGTGTACGGCGTGAGCCTCGTCCTGCTCTACACTGCCAGCGCGGTCATGCACCTCTACAACGGGCCGCGCCACAACATCGACCGCCTCAACCGGCTCGACCACGCCGCCATCTACGTGCTGACAGCCGGCACCTATACCCCCATCTGCGTCAACGTCCTCCAGAATGGTCTGGGTTACGTGCTGCTCGCCGCGGTGTGGGTGCTCGCCGCTATCGGCGCAGCGTACAAGATCGTCGTCGGGCCGGGCCGGCGCTCCAGCACCCACTCGACGCTGTTCTACGTGGCGATGGGCTGGCTCGCCGTGGTCGCGGTGCCGCAGCTTCTCAGGGCACTGCCCCTGCCTGCCATCGCCTTGATCGCAGCGGGCGGCCTGGCTTACTCGGTCGGCGCAGTGGTGTACTTCTTCGACGACCCCGACGTGCGCCCCACATTCGGCCTGCACGAGCTGTGGCACGTGTTCGTGCTGGTAGGCAGCAGCCTGCACTTCGCCGCGATCATCGTATACATTACCTAAGACCCACGCCAGGTGGTGGCTTTTTGAGTAGTTACCTGTTAAAATCCCTTGTAACACTTAGTAAAGGAGTATATAGTTTCATGTGGAAACGTTTTACTGAGTCCAGTAATCTGGTCAAGATCGCCGCTCTGGCTATCGCCGTCGTGGGGGTTCTTCTGTTCTCGAGCCTGTTCACCGCGCTGGCTGCCGAAGGAAACGGGCTCTTTGGCGGGCCAGCCAGCGAGAACCAGCCCAGCCAGTCAAGTGATGTGGTGGACCCGAGCGTAAACAACAGCCAGTCGCCGCAGCGAACTCACGGTCGTATTCAGGAGTCCGTCCGGCCCAACAAGCCGAGTGATCCCAGCGACTGGAGCGACCGCAACAGGCAGGGCCAGCCGACAGCAGTGCCCGCACAGCCGAGCATACCCAGCCAGCCGAGCGCTCCGAGCGATGATGCGCAGCCCGCTTCGCCGCCTGCAGAGCAGCCTGTTCAGCCGCCGGCCCAGCCGAGCGATCCAAGCCAGCCCAGCGCGCCCAGCGCGCCTAGCGCTCCTAGTGCTCCCAGTGCTCCGAGCCAGCCCAGCGCACCCAGTGCTCCGAGTGCGCCCAGTGCTCCAAGCGCTCCTAGTGCTCCGAGTGCGCCCAGTGACTAGTCTATCACCTGGATTCGCATGAAAAGGGCCGGGGATTTACTCCCGGCCCTTTTTGCTGTCCCCCACCGCGATCACTCGTCCTGAAAGACAAGCTCAACCCGCCCGACGTGCCGGCTGGCATAGGACAGCAGCGCATAGATAAACACAACGATGCCCGCCTTTTCCAGCCCCTCTTCGAGGTCCGTTAGCGCATTATACAGTGCAGTGGACATCTCCCCCTGCTCCCAGCGTTCGTAGAGCAGCGCGTTGACCATCTCAACGCCCAGCGCCCCCGCGACAAACACTGCGCCGCCAACCAGAAACAGGACCATCGTGCGGCGCGGCAGGTGGCGCAGAAACGGGATGAAATACGCTACGAACAGGATGACGAAGATGATACCGGGGATAACCCAGGCAAAATAGAGCACCCCCGTCGTGTTGAGAGCATCGCGCACGGGGTTGGTGAGCAGCTCGTGGATGGTGGCTGTGTCGTCCAGCGAGAAGAACAGGAACACCAGCGACAGCACCCGCCAGTGCCCCACAAAGCGCTCACCCGCCTGCTTCTTGACCACAGAGATCATCCACGCCAGCGCAGCGACAAGCAGCATCGACACGGACGAATACCACGTCGGGATGTTTGCCTCACGCCCGACGCTCACGAGGTTCTTCAGGTTGGGCGGCGGATCCGCCATGAGGTCGGTGGCGATACTGACGGCCATCAGCACCGACACGATGAGAATCAGCGCGATAGTGACGCGTGCGGGCGAGATTGAGATCAATGGGGCCTCCTATAACTGGCTGGCCTGGTTGGCGCCAGGCCACGAGTCAACAACGACTCAAGTGTAGCGTAAAGCGCAGCACGATAGCCGCCAGAGGGCCCTCACGCTGAAGCCGGTACGCGCAGGCTGCAGCGGTCTATTCCGGTGCCGTGGCAGGCGGCTGCCGCGGGGGCGGATCGACGTCACGGCCGGGCTCATCTGCCGTACGGCGGCCCCCGGTGAGGTCGGCCCCACAGACCCCGCACACCTCGCTCTGCGGGGTATTCGGGAACTCGCATACCGGGCAGGCAGTGTCGCCGGGCGTGGGCAGAAAAATCGAGCGGCGGGGCGGATCACCTGGCATGAATGAGCTTCTCCTCTCGGTGTCATCCATTCGCAAAAACACGTGAAATGTGGTAATATTTAACATACCGACACGCTTCTAAATTTTCCATCTCCCCACCACCTTTCCTTTGCAAACCAAGTGACAAGGAGCACGTCGCAGATGACACAGATCGCGGAACCGACACCCGCCGAGCCGCGCTTTGGTTCAGGTGATCCTGTCGTCCACCCGAGCCAGGGAGCGGGGACAATCGAGCGGATTGTCACCCTGGATTACACCGGCACGCCGCTGCGCTACTACAGTATCGAGCTGGTAGACAGCGACAGCACGCTCATACTGCCTGTCGAGAAGGCTGAAGAGCTGGGTCTGCGCCACGCGGATTTTGGCCTGGACGACATTGAGGCCGCGCTCGACGACGAGCCGCGGGAGCTGCCGGACAGCTACCGTTCACGCCAGGCGCAGATGCGCAGCCTGCTGAACACCGGCAAGCCGATTGACCTGGCACGTATCGTGCGCGACATGGCGTGGCGCGGCCGCCAGCCCGACACCAACCTCACGAAGGTTGACAAGGACCTGCTGCGCGACGCGAAGCACATGCTCGCCACCGAGCTCGCCGCCCGGCTGGGTACCACGGTGGACGCAGCAACCCGCCGCATCGAAGAGACCGTCGGCAGGGTCATGGACCGTCACGCCCAGGCGAACGGCAGCCCCAGCGCTGCCTGAGCCGGCGGCGGCCTGCCAAACAGCCCTGCCGACGGGGTCCACTCCCTCCCCTGGAACCATACAATAACGCCTGCGTAGTCGTATAATGGGACGGTAAGGCCGTACCCTGCTGCTTACCTAGCCACGAAGGACGCACGATGGAATCTAAGCTCGACGTTAAACGTATCCTCATATTTCTCGCTTTCGCCTTTGGGATCGCCTGGAGCATGGGGCTGATCGTTTATCTCACCGGGGGCCTCGTGGACAGCCCGGTGCTGGTCGAGGTGCCCGGCGTTATGAACTTGACGCTGGCAACCGTGTTGATCGCCGTCGCCTACATGTGGGCGCCAGCACTCGGCAACATCCTGACCCGGCTCGTCACCCGCGAGGGCTGGCATGACGCGAAGCTGAAACCCCGGCTGCGCCGCGGCTGGCCCTACTGGCTGGCGGCCATCTTCCTGCCCGCCGTGCTGACGATCATCGGCGCGGTAGTGTTCTTCCTGCTGTTTCCCCAGTATTTTGACCCGGAGCTGGGCGTGCTCCAGTCCATGCTCGGCGAGAGCGCCAGCCTGATGCCTGTCCCCCTGTGGGGGCTGGTGGTCATCCAGGTGGTGCAGGGCATCCTGCTTTCGCCGATCATCAACAGCCTGTTCACGTTTGGCGAGGAGTTCGGCTGGCGGGGCTACCTGCAGCCCAAGCTGATGCCGCTTGGCGGCCGGCGGACGATGCTGCTGATGGGCGTGATCTGGGGCGTGTGGCACTGGCCTGTCATTGCGATGGGTCACAACTATGGCTTTGGCTACCCCGGCGCGCCCTGGACGGGCCTGCTGGCGATGGTCTGGTTTACGCTGGTTATCGGAACGTTCCTCGGCTGGGCGACGCTGCGGGGCAGCAGCGTGTGGCCCGCCGTGCTGGGCCATGCGGCGATCAACGGTATCGCGGGGCTGGCGGTCATCGTGATGCAGGGCGAGCCCAACCCCCTGCTTGGCCCGCTGCCCGTCGGGCTGATCGGCTCGGCGGGGTTCACCCTGCTGGCGCTGTGGCTGTTCCTCTCGCCACGCGCGCTGCGCCCTGAGGATCCGCCGGCACAATCACCACTCGCCGAGACAAAGCCCGCAGAGCCGGTAGAAGGAGGCATCTATGGCTGAGAACATCCGCCGCAGCGAGAGTGAGGGGCGGCTGCTCGCCGCACTCGCGCACGGCTCTATCGTCGCGCAGGGGCTGGGCGTCATCGTCGGCGTGCTGGTCTACGTAACCCAGCGCGACAAGTCGCGCTACGCCGCCTTCCAGGGGCTGCAGGCCGCCGTCTACCAGCTGATCAGCCTGGTGCTGGTGGTGGGGCTGTGGTTCCTGTGGGGCATCTTCTACGCCCTGACGTGGATTCCGCTCATCCCGCTGATGGAAGCCTCTCCCGACGCCGCGCCGCCTCCGATCTTCTGGGTCGGGATCGGCAGCATGGCGATCCCGCTGGCGCTGATGGCGATCGTGGGGCTGTACGGGCTGTGGGGGGCGCTGCGCTGCTGGCAGGGCCGTGACTTCCGCTACGCCGTCGTCGGACGCCTGCTGGAGCGCAGCGGCCTGTGGCAAGGCGAGCCGCCCGCCCTTGCCGGGTAAAGGCGGGAGCAGAGAAGACAAACGCCGGGCACAGCCCGGCGTTTCTTGTT
>CAZDLX010000098.1:0-13286 GCA_964506005.1 uncultured Anaerolineae bacterium
TAACTACCCCATCGCCCGGTGCGTGGGGGTGTTGCGGGGCGCAGCCGGGCAGAGGGGGTTGCGGGCCGGTCATCAGAACATCGCCGGTTACACGAGAGAGGGCGCTCCGCAGAGCCGCCCTCTTTCCTCTCATCTCTCCCGCACCACGATCTCAACCTGCTTACCGGGCACCATCGTGCAGGCCTGCACCACGCGCCCCGGCTGTGAGAAGCGCTGCGTCAGCGTGTGCCCCGGCGCGACGCGGTACGGGCCGACCTCATGCCACATGGCGTCCTCGTTGCGAATGACGAGCACATCCTGCACGCCGAGCACCAGCTCGATGCGGTGCGGCGGCGCGTCCGTCACATCACCCGCCGCCAGACGCTCCGCCGTACCCGCCGGGATCACGATCTCCAGACGGCGGGCCTCCTCGCGGAGCACGCTGGCCCGGTAAGCCACCGCGCCGAGCACGACCAGCGCCAGCGCGAGGGTGGCGAGCCAGCGCGCGCTCAAACGTCGCCGCATGGCAGCTCAGTCCTTGAGAAGCTGCCGCAGGTCACCGGCGATCTGCTCATGTGTCGCGCCGTAGGGGAAGAGCGCGCGCAGCCGCCCTTCGCGGTCCACCAGGAACAGCGACGCGGTGTGCGTCACCGGGTAGTTGTCGCTGCCCTCCGGCGCTTCCTCGATCTCGTAGTACGCGCCGAAATCGGCCAGCACGGCGTCCAGCGCGTCCAGGTCCGTCGTGCGGGCCCCCATAAACGTGGCGTGGAAGTTCGTCACGTACTCCTGGAGCCGCTCGGGCGTGTCGCGCTCCGGGTCCACGCTGACCATCACGAGCCGTATGTCCTCGGCGTCGTCACCCAGCGCCTCCATCGCCCGGCGGGCCTCCAGCATGGTGGCGGGGCAGACGTCCGGGCAGAACGTGTAGCCGAAGTACACGAGCACCAGCTCGCCCCGGTGGTCGGAGAGGCGGAACGTGCCGCCGTCCGCGGCGGGCAGCTCAAAATCGGCGAGCGGTTTGGCGGGCTCCAGCGTGGCGGCGGTGAACTGGTGCGGCTGGCAGGCCGCAAGGGCCAGAGCGGCCCCGACAAGCGCCGCCAGCAGGGCGGCAAATCGCGAACGTCTCCTCACGAGTCACTCCCGTCGGTGGTGGGTGCGGTTTAGCTCGCAGTGAGTGTATCACGCGGCTGCCTGAGGGACGAGATAGGGGCGCGGGACGTGCCAAAAGGATATTACAGAGCTACTTAAGGCCAGGGGCGCTCTCATATAGCACTAATGGTCTTCTGTACCCCGCTGGGGTATAATAACATGATGCATTTGTACGTGTTTTCCCGGAGATCTCCGAATGGATATCGGTACGGTTCGACCCGTTGACATAAACGAGGAGATGCGGGATTCCTACCTCGATTACGCGATGAGCGTCATCGTCTCCCGCGCCCTCCCCGACGTGCGTGATGGCCTGAAACCCGTTCACCGGCGCATTCTTTACGCCATGCACGATATGGGTATCCGCTCGAACTCATCTTACAAGAAGAGCGCCCGTATCGTGGGTGAAGTTCTCGGCAAGTACCACCCACACGGCGACAGCGCGGTTTACGACTCGATGGCCCGCATGGCGCAGACGTTCTCGATGCGCTATCCGCTCGTTGACGGGCAGGGCAACTTCGGCTCCATCGACGGCGACAGCCCGGCCGCCATGCGCTACACCGAGGCGCGCATGGCGCCTATTGCCGAGGAGCTGCTGTCCGATATCGACAAGGACACCGTCGATTTCGTGGACAACTTCGACGGCACCCTGCAGGAGCCCGAAGTTCTGCCTGCCCGCCTGCCGAACCTGCTGCTCAACGGCATCTCCGGTATCGCGGTCGGCATGGCAACGAACATCCCGCCGCATAATCTGCGCGAGGTCGCCGCGGCGGTGGACTTCCTGATCGGGCGGATGATCGCGCCCGAGGGCGGCGAGATCGACACCGAGCTGCACGACATCACCGTCGAGGACCTGATGCGCTACGTGACCGCGCCGGACTTCCCGACCGGCGGCCTGATCGTCGGCAGCGAGGGCATCACCAACGCCTACGCCACCGGGCGCGGGCGCGTCGTGATGCGGGCACGGGCCCACGTCGAGGAGATGCACGGCGACCGCTTCCGCATCGTCGTGACGGAGATCCCCTACCCGGTCAACAAGTCGCTGGTCATCGAGCGCATCGCGGCACTGGTGCGCGATGGCCGGCTAGACATGATCTCCGACCTGCGCGACGAGTCCGACCGGCGCGGTATGTCGCTGGTCATCGAGCTGAAGCGCGGCGCGCAGCCCCGCACGGTCCTTAACAGGCTGATGAAGTACACGCAGCTCCAGACGACCTTCGGCGTGCAGATGCTGGCTCTGGTGAACGGCGAGCCGCGGCTGCTCTCGCTGAAGTCGGCGCTGCGTCACTACATCGCGCACCGGCAGGAGGTCATCGAGCGGCGCACGCTGTTCGACCTGGAGCGGGCGCGCCGCCGCGCGCACATCCTCGAAGGGCTGCTGATCGCCATCGCGCACCTCGACGCCATCATCCAGCTCATCCGCCAGAGCCCGGACGCCGAAGAAGCGCGCAACCGGCTGATGTCAACCTACGATCTCTCCGAGGAGCAGGCTCAGGCCATCCTCGACATGCAGCTCCGCCGCCTGGCGGCGCTGGAGCGCCAGAAGATCGAGGACGAGTACCAGTCGCTGCTGGAAGTCATCGCCGACCTCGAAGACCTGCTGGCGAACCCTAAGCGCATCCTGCGCCTGATCCGCGACGACCTGAACGAGCTCGCCGCCAAGTACGGCGACGACCGCCGCACCGAGGTCGTGCCCGATATGGACGGCGACTTCGACGAGGCGGACCTCGTCACCGACGAGGACGTGCTGATCTTCATCACGCAGCAGGGCTACGTCAAGCGCGTCTCGGCAGAGGCCTACCGCACGCAGGGGCGGGGCGGTAAGGGCATCACCGGCATCAAGACGCGTGATGAGGACGTTGTCGCGCACATGTTTGCCGCCGGCTCGCTGGACAGCATCCTGTTCTTCTCAGACCGGGGCAAGGTCTACCAGGAGAAGGCGTACCAGATCCCTGACGCGAGCCGCACCGCCCGCGGCATCCCGCTGGTCAGCGTGCTCGCGCTGGGCCCCGACGAACGCATCACGGCGGTCGTCCCGGTGCCGTCGTTCGACGAGGCGGAGTACTGCACGATGGTCACGCGGCGCGGGCGCATCAAGCGCGTGGTGCTCAGCGAGTTCAGCTCCGTGCGCCCCAGCGGTCTGATCGCCATCTCGCTTGACGATGGCGACTCGCTCGGCTGGGTCAAGCTGACGACCGGCAACCAGGACATCTTCATCGTGACGGCGGACGGGCAGGCCATCTGCTTCAGCGAGGAGGAGGTCCGCCCGATGGGCCGCAACGCCGCGGGTGTGAACGCCATCAAGCTGCACAAGGGCGACGAGATCGCCGGGGTGGACGCCGTCGCCGATCCGGATGGCGAGGTGCTGATCATCACCGAGAACGGCTACGGCAAGCGCACGCCCTTCTCCGATTACCGGAGGCAGTCGCGCTACGGCCTGGGCATCCGGACGCTGGCCCGCAACCAGAAGACGGGGCGCATCATCGCCGCGCGAGCGTGCCAGCCTGACGACCATGTCACCTTCATCACCAACGGCGGCATGGCGCTCCGCACGCCGGTCAGCACGATCTCGTGTATCGGGCGCAACACCCAGGGCGTGCAGATCATGAATCTCGCCCCCGGCGATACCATCGCGACGATTGCGCTGCTTGAGGAAGACCGCCGGCTGGAGCGCCAGCGGGCGCTCGAAGCCGAGCGTGAGGAGTACGAAGCCCACGGGCTTCTCATCACGGAAAATGGCAGCGAGGGCTACGACGAGGGCGTCGAGCTGCTCGACGAAGAGCTGTTTGAAGTCGATGAGCCCTTCGACGACGAGCCGTTTGAGGGCAACGGCGAGGCTGGCTTGCCCTAAGTGCCAGTTGGTGCTACCGTACTCTCTAGCGCGGCATTCGCGCCGGTCAGAGTTACGAGAGTACGGTAAGAGAGGCAAGCCATGGTCACGGCCCTTGCGATGGCCGGTGTCTACCTGGTCCTGCTCGGCATCGTGGTGGTGCGACGCACGCGCCGCAACCCTGCCGAACGCTGGCTCATCGCATACTGTGCCTACTCAGCAGCCCTGATGGGGCTTCACGGGCTGGTGCTGTCGGGCCGCGTCGCCTTCCCACCCCCGCTATCGGACCAGTTCGTGGTGGGGGTTGGCTTCATCATCAGCGTAGCGCTGGCCAGCGCCGTGATCGTCACCTACCTGGGCGTCAGCCGGCGCGTCGTCGTCGGGCTGGGCGGCGCATCCGCTATCTGGGCGGCAGCCTCCATCGCCCTGCGGCTGGCGGAAGCACCGCCGCTCACGGTGGTTGGCGGGTGGATTGCACCCGCCCTCGCCGATCGTGTCACGCTCGGCACGGAGATCACGGTCTTCGGCTGGGCGCTGCTCTCGGTGCTGGTGATCGGGCTGGTGTGGTGGGCCTACCTGCGCGAACCGCTTCCCATTTATGCCAACCGCATCCTCTTCTGGGTCGTGCTGGCACCCGCTCTGCTGGGCGGGGACCTGCTGGCAGCATGGCTGCGCCCCCCATGGAACACCATCGGCTATATCGTGCGGCTCGTCGCAGCCATTGCCGCTGTCTACAGCGTCGTGGTGCTGCACCTGATCGACCTGCGCGAGTTTGCGCGCCGGATGTTCAGCGCCGCCATTCTGACAATGCTGATTGCCGCGGTGATCTTCGCTGCCATCACGCTGCCCGCCGTGGTGAGCTTCCCAGGTCTGGGCACCAGCGAGCGCTGGCTGCTGCGCGCGGTCACCGCCATCGTCGTGGCCTCGATGATGGTGCCGGGCATCCAGTTCCTGCGCTGGCTGCTGCGCGGCGTGCTGCGCCCACCTCTCATCGATCCGACCGAGGTCGTGCGAGCATACAGCGAGCGTATCAGCGGCACGGTCGAGCTGGAAGAGCTTGCGGCGGCGGCCAGCCAGGCCATCCGGGACCTGCTCGGGGCGCGGCGCACCGCCCTGATCCTCGCCACACACCGGCCGCACGACGTCCGGCTGGAGCAGGTTGGTAAGGCCGGGGCAGCAGTCGGCACGGTCGCCTTCGACAGCCCGATCTACCAGCAGTTTGCGGGCCGCAACCGCGCGCTGCTCCAGTACGTGATCGACTACGACCGCCGCTACATCGCCACGCCGGAAGCCGAGCGCGCTTACTTTAACGGGCTCGGCAGCGACCTCTACGTGCCCATCGTGGCCGAGCGGCAGCTTGCCGGGCTGCTTGCCGTCGGGCCGAAGGTCAACGACGACGTCTACCGCCCCGCGGAGATCGAGCTGCTTGAGGCGCTCGCCAGCCAGACAGTCACGGCGCTGGAGAACGCGCGCCTCGTCTCAGACCTGCGGACGCTCAACGAGCGCATTATGGCGCTTAACGAAGATCTGAAGGCCACAAACGCCCGGCTTGAGCGTCTTGACGAGGTGAAATCAGACTTTCTGATCATCGCCTCGCACGAGCTGCGGACGCCGCTGACGCAGATCCAGGGCAATGCCGAGATGCTGCTCGAGATCGCCGAGCACGATACGCTGGCCGAAGAACGCGAAGACGCCCTGGAGATGATCCAGTCGCTCAGTCGGGCTGCCAGGCGGCTGTCGGACGTGGTCATCGCGATGCTCGACATGACGCAGGTGGACATCGACACGATGGAGCTTGTCTTCGACGAGGTCCAGCTCTCGGAGGTTGTCACCCGGGCCGTCGAGCCTTACGCGGATGCGCTCACCGTGCGCGGGCAGCGGCTGGTCGTCGCCGACGTCGCCGGGCTGCCCGTCATCTCCGCCGACCGGGACCGGCTGGTGCAGGCGCTGGATAAGATCGTCGGCAACGCCATCAAGTACACGCCCGACGGCGGCAGGATTCGCATCGAGGGGAGTGTCTACGAGAAGGACGACGCCGGTAAACCGCAGAGCGTGCTGCTATGCATCACCGACACCGGCATCGGCATTGATGCCGAGCATCACAAGCTGATCTTCGAGAAGTTCTACCGGGCCGAGTCCAGCGCGTTCCACTCCACCGGCACGACGAAATTCAAGGGCGCGGGGCCGGGGCTGGGGCTGGCTATCGCCGAGTCGATCGTCGAGGGGCATGGGGGCCGCATCTGGGTGGAGAGCGAAGGCTGCAACGAGGAAACCTGCCCCGGCAGCACGTTCAACATCCTGCTGCCTGTCACGCCGCCGGCCATCGAGGCTCGCAAGCGGATTCGCAAAGTGCAGGCCGCCCAGCACGACACGGACATCCGCAAGAAAGAGGCCGAGACCGAAGCCGACCCCGCCCCCGCCGAGGGGTGAGGCTGCCTGACGCCGGACGTTGAAAGGCTTGTCCGGTGCTGGGTAGTCAATGTTCGCACACCTGGCAACCGCGTCGTTGTGGCTTGGTTGGGTGAAGGCCACCGCTGGAACCCCCACCCGGCCTCGGGCGGAGGGGGTTCCAGCGACAGGAGCCAACCAGCGGTCGCCTTCAGGCGACGCATCTCGTGTAGCGTGAGGATTTATCCTCACGCGGGCGCCGGCGGGTGATCAACCCTCAGCCGGCCACCACCTCGCCGCCCTCCCAGCGGACGCCCCGCACCTGCGCCGGTGCGACGTTCTCGCCGAGCAGGCGCGGCACCAGCGCGAGGAACACCGCCGGGTCGCCGCTGGTGAAGAACGTGACCTCCCCGGCATGATCGGGCGCGTTGCGATGCTCCGCCATGACGCGGGCAACCTGCCGGGCCACCGCGGGGCTTGGATCGACGATCTCCACATCCGGGCCGACGACCTCCTGCAGCACCGGAGTGAGGAACGGGAAGTGCGTGCAGCCGAGCACAAGCTGGTCAATGCCCGCCTCGACGAGCGGCGCGAGGTACTCGCGTGCCGCCTCGCGGACTTCCGCCGTATCCAGATCCCCCACCTCGACGAGCCGCACGAAGTCCGGGCAGACCTGCGTCACCACGTCCACATCCGTCGCGAAGCGGTTGATCACGCTGGCGAACAGCTCGCCCTGGTAGGTGGCCCGCGTCGTGATCACGCCGATCACGCCGCTGTGAGTATTCTGCGCGGCAGGCTTGACGGCGGGCTCCATGCCGACGAACGGCACGCCGGGGAACGTTTCGCGCAGGTGGCGCAGGCTGGCGGCGGAGGCCGCGTTGCAGGCCACGACGATCACTTTGGCACGGCGGTCGAGGAAAAAGCGGGTGATCCCTTCGGCAAAGCGGCGGATCTCCTGCAGGGGGCGGGGGCCGTAGGGCACGTGGCCCTGGTCGGCAAAATAGAGGACATCCTCTTCGGGAAGCTGGCGGCGCACCTCGCGCAGGATCGAGAGACCGCCGACCCCGGAGTCGAGCATGGCAACGGGACGTGTATCAACCACGGCACATCCTGCCTGCTGAGAGACGGTAACAAAAAGGGGGGCATACACCCCCCGCTGAACACGTATCCTGCTGCGCGGCCCGTCTACCGGGTAGCGGAAACACGCTCGCCCGCGCCGGTGAGGCGCAGGCCGCGGCCATCCATTCCGACCGGGCCGTACACGGCCGGGCTGGCCTTTACCGCTTCTGCTTCAGCTGAGCGCGGCGGCCCGTGCGTTCACGCAGGAAATAGAGCTTGGAACGGCGGGTGTGCGCCTTGCGCACGACTTCCACCTTGCTGACGCGCGGCGAGCGGGTCAGGAAGGTACGCTCGACACCGATGCCGTGCGAGGCGGTGCGCCGGACGGTGAAGCTGGCGTTGTTGCCGCCGCCCTTCACCGCGATGACGGTGCCGGGAAAGACCTGCACGCGCTCGCGCTCGCCTTCGACGATGAGCGTGTGCACGCGCACCTCGTCGCCCGGCTCCAGCTCAGGGATGTTCGGGTTGTCGGTCTGCTCAAGACTTCTAATGAGTTCGTCCATTTTGTGGTCGGTGCAGGCTCATGCCTGGAGACGCCCTGCACCTGCCTCCTCTCGTCGCGCCTCAGTCAAATCGCTTAAATTGAGATGCCTGCGGGTAAACCTGCTGCCAGAAAGCGGCCTGCAGAGTCTGCTGTCGTCAGGTGCCGCCCGGCCCCGCCTCCCAGTAAACGACCAGCGCGGCGGCTGGTCACGGCGAGAGCGGTCGAATTGTCCCGGAGCCCGGTGGCAGAGGGAGATTATAACGTCAAGGCGGGCGCCCGGTCAAATGGAGAATCGGTACTGAAGTGTGCCGGAAACGCGCCCCTGCTGTTGATAGAATCTGAACGTTCGTGTCGCGCGGTGCATGGCTCACAAAGGGGGATATGGCGATGAAAGCACGGCTGGACCTGATCGGCATGACGGTGCGGGATATGCCTGCATCTCTGGCCTTCTACCGGGCGCTCGGGCTCGACATCCCCGCCGGGATGGATCAGGAGGGGCACGTCGAGGCGGCGCTGCCCGGTGGGCTGCGCCTCGCCTGGGACACCTACGAGACGATGCGAAGTTTTCAGCCGGACTGGCAGCCGCCATCCGGGAGCCAGGGCATCAGCCTGGCGTTCCTGTGCGAGGGACCCGCCGAAGTAGACAACCTGTTCAAGCAGCTGACCGGCATGGGCCACCCGGCCCACCTGGCCCCGTTCGATGCCTTCTGGGGCCAGCGCTACGCGTCGGTCCTCGACCCTGACGGCAACGTCGTCGACTTATTTGCGCCGCTGCCGTGAGCATGCACAGATGACGTTTCCCTCAAACCGGGAAGGGCGCTCCGGCGGGCGCTGGCTGCTGGCGGTGGCGCTCGTCACCGCCCTGGCAGCCGCGCTGCGATGGTACCAGCTTGGCGTCGAGAGCCTGTGGGTAGACGAGCTGATCATGCTCCGCGTCACGGAGCTGAACACGCCCACGCTGCTGCGCGAGCTCTACACGACGGCGCGTGCGCCGCTGTATCCGCTGCTCGCCCACTTCTGGCAGATGGCTTTCGGGGACAGCCAGGCGGCGCTGCGAGCCCTCTCCGCGCTGTTCGGCACGCTCTCGGTGCCGCTCGTCGCGCTGATCGGGCGGGAGCTGTTCGACGGGCGGACGGGGCTCGTCGCCGCGCTGTTTATGGCGCTCTCCCCATTCCAGCTGTACTTCTCGCAGGAGTATCGCTACTACAGCCTTGCCATCCTGCTGACGCTGGCCTCGATGTGGTTCTTCATCCGGGCACTTGAAACGGGGCGCGTTGGGGCCTTCGCGCTGTATGCGCTGTTTACGGCCCTGCACGTGTACGCGCACCCGCTCTCGGGGGCGCTGTTCGGCGCGGCGATGGGGCTGTATCTGCTGGTGCGCTGGACGGAGACTCGACGCCGGCTGCGCGGCTGGATCGGCGCCCACCTGCTGATCATCGCGCTCGCCGCGCCAACGGTGGTTCTGCGGCTGATGCGCTCCGCACAGGGCAGCGTCGACTCGCCGTACTTCGGCAGCGGCGGCCTGACCCCCGACTGGCTGACCCGCCCGCCGATCTACGAGCCGGTCCGCACGCTGACGCACTTCCTGCTGCTCGGCACCACGCGCTACCTGACCCTGATACCAGCAGCGGCGGTGATCCTGCTGTTCGTGGTAGGCCTTGTCGTGTTCATCCGGCGGCGGGGCTGGCAGCCGTGGCTGGCGGAGCTGCGGGGAGCGCCCCGGCAGCTCGCCGACGCCCCGCGTGACTGGCGGGAGAGCGCGCTGCTGCTGGTGTTCTGGCTGGCGGGCCCGATGGCCATCTCCTACGTGATATCATTTGCCGTTCTGCCGGTGTACCAGGAGCGCTACCTCAGCCTCTCGGCGCCCGCGCTGTACCTGCTGCTCGCCGCGCTGAGCCTGGAGCTGCGCCGCATCTTGCCGCAGACGCTCTCGGTGGGGCTGCTGGCAGCGCTGATGGCAATTGCCGCGCAGCAGTACTATGTGCGCGACGTCAAAGAGCAGTGGGACGAGATGGCGGCTTACGTGGAGACGAACGCGCAGCCGGGAGACGCGCTGGCGTTCTCTTCGGACACGCCCCACATCCCCGCCAGGGCGACGGGGCACCGGCACAGCTTCAACCACTACTATCAGGGCGCGCTGCCGCAGTGCGAGCTCGACGTGATGGCCGGCAACGCCGAGGTCTTCCGTGAGCTGCAGGCCTGCGCGGACACGAGCGGCAAGGTGTGGCTGCTCGTGCGCTACTCGGTGCACGACCGCATGACCGAGCTGGGGGAGTACATCGCCGGGCAGGAGCCCGACGCCGGGGGCCTGCTGGAGATGCGCGAGTTCGTAGGCTATATCAGCCTGTACCTGCTCGACGTGTCGTAGCAGCTCAGTCCCTGGCCTGCGGCGGCATCGCCGGGAGCCACAGCACCGCCGGGATGGCGAAGAACATCGCCACCGCGCTGCCGAAGAAGGCCGCCTGCAGGCCGAACTCGTCACCAACCGCGCCGATGAGCAGCGTCGCGACGAGCTGCACGGCGAACAGGATCGTCATGAAGAAGCCGTTCGCGACGGCGCGGTGCTCGGGGAGCTGGTCCTGCACGATGGCCATCAGCACCGGCTGCGTCGAGAGCAGGCTCAGGCCCATGCCGAGCAGCAGCGGGATGCGAAGCCAGCCGCTCACCGCCAGGAAGACGAGCGTCAGCGCTGCTGCCCCGCCAAACGCCCCGGCGAGCACCGGCTTGCGCCCCAGCCGGTCGCTCAGCGGGCCGCTGACGAGCGCACCGGCGACGCCCGCAAGCTCGAGGATCGACAGCGCCCCCGCCGACGCCCAGAACCCCGAGCCGCCGGCCTGCATGAAGGTCGGCAGGTAGATCGACAGCGCCACCTGCAGGAAGCCCCGGAAGATGATGACGACCACTAGCGGCACGAAGATGCGCCGCGCGGCGGGCAGCATGGCCCGCAAACCGGGACGGGGGCCCACCTGCGCCGGGATGCTGCGCAGGCGCAGGTACAGCAGCGCGGAGATCGCCCAGCCCAGCACGGCGACGCGCCACATGCCCTCTACGCCCCACGTCGTGATCGCCCAGACCGCCATCAGCGGGCCGACGGTGCGCGCCAGCTCGCCGCCTGCCATGAAGATGCTCATCCCCTTGCCGACCTGCCGCCCGGAGATGCGGGCGATCATGGCCGGGGCGGGCGCGTGGAAGGCCGCAATCGTCACGCCGACGGCGAAGAACAGCAGCGTCAGCGCGGTGTAGTTCGGCATGATGCCGGTCAGAGTCATCAGCGTGGCGGTGATGGCAGGAGCCAGGATGATGAAGTAGCGCAGGTTGGCGCGGTCGGCCAGGTAGCCGATGAAGGGGTTCAGGATGGCCGGAGCCTGCATCACGGCGGAGAGCGCGCCGCCCATCGTCAGGGTGAGCGACATCCGCTCGATGAGCACGGGCAGCAGTGACGGCACGAAGGACGAAAACACGTCGTGCGTGAAGTGCCCCGCGGTGATGGTCATCACCTGCCCGGTCTGGAAGTCCTCTTCAGCCGCAAGGGGCGTGGAGATCACACCTGCCGTTTCGGCAGCCTCGGTCGTCGCCATAGCGCTCCAACTCTGGTTTCATCGGCACGGGGCGGCCCGTGCCAGGTGCAACAAATAGGTATTATAGCACGCTCTCATGTATGATCGGGGTTGAACCCAGCCGTACAGTCCGGAGAGAGCCAGATCACATGACCGAGAACCACAAATCCCTCAGCATCGACACCCTCGCCGTGCAGGCGGGCAGCAGGCCACCGGCGGGCGGCGCCGCTCCCGCCGTGCCGCCGATCATCCCTGCCGTTGGCTTCGTACACCCGACCATGGACGACACCGACGCCGCGCTCGGCTATCCCGGCGGCACGCCGTTCGACCCGAGCATGTACGTGTACTCGCGTTATGGCGGCCCGACGCAGGCGCAGTTTGAGGACGCCATCGCCGCGCTGGAGGGTGCGGACGCCGCGATGAGCTTCGCCAGCGGCATGGCGGCGCTGCACGCGGCGATTCTCTCGCTCGTCGAGCCGGGGCAGGCAGTCGTCGCCGCGGAGCAGCTGTACGGCGTCACCCGCACGCTGCTCGACTGGCTGGCGGCGAGCGGGCAGGCCCGCGTGCGCTACGCCGACTTCGAGGACCTGGACGCGGTGCAGGCTGCAATCGACGAGGCGCACCCGGCGTGCGTGATCTGCGAGGTGCTGACAAACCCGCTCGTACGCGTCGTGGAGATGGACCGCATCGGCGACATGGCGCACGCGGCGGGCGCGTCGCTGCTCGTGGACAACACGTTCGCGACGCCCTTCCTGCTGCGCCCGCTGGAGCGGGGCGCAGACGCCGTGGTACACAGCACGACGAAGTTCCTCAACGGGCACGGCGACGTGCTCGGCGGGGTGCTTGCCGGGCCGGTGGACGTGGTGCAGCGCGCCTACCAGCACCGGCGCGTGCTCGGCGCGATGCCCTCCGCCTTCGACGCGTGGCTGTCGCTGCGCGGCCTGCGGACGCTCGCCGTGCGCATGCGGCAGGCCTGCCACAACGCCGCGCAGATCGCCGGGTGGCTGGCCTCGCATGGCCGCATCAGCCAGGTGCATTACCCCGGCCTGCCCGCCGACGCGGGGCACGCGGCAGCGACGCGGCTGTTCGGCACGGCGGCTTACGGCAGCATGCTGGCCTTCGAGATCGCCGGCGTGGACCGCGCCGCGGCGTTCCGCTTCGTGGAGCGCCTGCGGCTGATCAAGCCCGTCACCAGCCTGGGCGACGTCTACAGCATCATCCTGCACCCCGCCAGTGCCTCGCACCGGGCGCTGTCGCCCGAGCAGCGCGAGGCACTGGGCATCACCGAGGGCGTGCTGCGGCTCTCGGTGGGCATCGAGGACGCCGGCGACCTGATCGCCGATCTGGAGCAGGCGCTCGCCGCCGTGTGAGGCGAGCGCGCAGAGGAGTGCAAGACCCGTGACCATCCTGCTAACCGGCGCGTCAGGCTTCATGGGCGGCTGGATCGCCCGCCGGCTGGAGCCCGCCCGCGGCGAGCTGCGCGTGCTGGCCCGCCCGGAGAGCAACCTGTCCGCGCTGCCCCGCGGGCGCTTCGAGCGCGTGAGCGGCGACCTGCTCGACCGCGCCTCGCTGGACCGCGCCCTGCGCGGTGTCGAGCGGGTCATCCACGCGGCGGGGGCCATCAGCTTCCGGCGGCGCGACGCTGCGCGGGTGTGGGAGTCCAACGTCACCGGGACGGCCAACCTGTTCGACGCGGCGCTCGCCGCGGGTGTCGACCGTGTCGTCATGACGGCGAGCATCTTCGCGCTGGGCCACGCGGAAAACGTGCAGGCGGTGGACGAGG
>CAZDLX010000099.1:0-12984 GCA_964506005.1 uncultured Anaerolineae bacterium
CACCTGCCCCGACCTCCGCCTCGACGCCGATCACGCCGACCGTGCCGTCCTCGAACACCACGCGGTTGCCGTGCAGGGTATTCGTCGCCAGCCCGCCGATGTTCGTGAAGCGCAGGAAGCCCTCGTCGTCCACATGCGTGACCATCACGCCGATCTCGTCCATGTGTGCGGAGAGCATCACCTTCGCCGCGCCATCCTGCCCGCTGCGCTTCCAGGCGATGATGCTGCCCATCGCGTCGATGCTGACTTCACCGGCCAGCCCGTCGATCTCCTCCAGGATGATCGCACGGATGGTGTCCTCGTGACCGCTGGGGCCATAGGCTTCGACGAGTTTGCGAATGGTATCGATCATTGCGTTTGCTCCACCACGCTCAACATGAATTCGTGTGACAGGTGCCGGGCTGCTAACGGGCCAGCACTGAGCGGTCGAGCCGCTGCAGCGCACCCTCCAGCAGCCGGATCGCGTTCTGGTAGTCCGCTTTGCTGGCGATAGCCGTGGGGCTGTGAATGTACCGGCACGGCACCGAGATCGCCGCCGCCGGGATGCCGCCCAGCGCGGTCGCAATCGCGCCGCCATCCGTGCCGCCGATGCCCGGCTGCTTGAACTGCACCGGGATGCCCAGCTCTGCGGCGGTGTCCAGCAGCAGGCGGTTTAGCCGCCGGTCGTAGATCACGCTGCGGTCCATCGGGCTGAGCGCGGGCCCGGCGTCCAGCTCGGTCGTCGGGGACTCGTCGTCCTCTTTCGGCAGGTCGTCGGCGATGGTGCCCTCCAGCACGAAGGCGATGTCGGGGTTGACCCGCTGCGCCGCGACCTGCGCCCCGCGCAGCCCGATCTCCTCCTGCACCACGAACGCGCCCACCACGTCGAACGGGTAGCGCTCGCCCTGCAGGATGTGTACCAGCACCGCGCAGCCCATCCGGTCGTCGAAGGCGCGCCCCCGCACCCTCTCGCCGAGGTCCATGAAGCCGCTGTCGAAGGCGATGCGCGTGCCGAGCGGCGCTTTGGCCCTGGCCTGCTCCTTCTTCGCGACGCCGATATCGACCTGCATCGAGTCGATCTCGACCACCTTGCCGCGTGCCTCGCCGGAGAGCAGGTGCACCGGCTTGGCGCCGATCACGCCGGGCAGCCTGTCCTCGCCGACGAGCACGCGCTTGCCCAGCAGGATGCGGTCGTCGATGCCGCCGATGGCCTTGACCTTCAGCATGCCCTCGCCGGTGTAGCCCGTGACCATCAGCCCGACCTCGTCCATGTGCGCGTCGATGAGCACCGTCATACGGTCATCACCGCCGGTGCCGCGCTTCGTCGCGAACAGGTTGCCCATCGTGTCGGTCTGGATGTCGTCTACGTGCGGCTCGATGAGCTCAAGGATCTTGCGGCGCACCTCTTTCTCGGCACCGCTGACGCCAATCGCCTCGGAGAGCTGTTTCAGGATGTCCATACGCGTCTCTGTGTGCTAGGGTGTGCAGTAAGTATCTGGTTTCCTGCGCCAGAACCCCCTCCGCCCGGCCCGACAGGCCGGACACCTCCCCCTTGCAAGGGGGAAAGGCCGAGCGGCAGCTGCCCCTCCCTGCTTGCGGGGAGGGGGCGACCGCAAGACGGTCGTTGGGGGTGGGGTCTCTAACCCATCTCCCGGCTTCCGCCGCCCCAGCCGGGGATCAGCAGCAGCCCTAGCAGGATCAGCCCGATGCCCAGCAGCGCGAGCGGCATGCTGACCTGCCAGTAAATGTCGTTGAGCACCATGCCGGTACTCACCAGGATCATCGCCGCAACGATTCGCGCGGCGAGTGAGCCGTAGAGCTTCTTGACCGGGTTCATCGCCCATCCTGCCTAATCTGCGTCGAGGGCCAGTCTATCCAGCGTCGTCTCGTCAAGATCGCCGATGAACTCCGCCACCAGCCGGGCCACGCGGCGGATGTCCTTGAGCGACACCATCTCGACCGGGGTGTGCATGTTGCGGATGGGGATGCTGATAATCGCCGTTGGGACGCCGTCGCGGCTGACCTGCACCTCCCAGCCCTCTGTGCCCGAGTGGCGCGGGATCGGCTCGGCGTGCAGGGCGATCTCAAGCGCCTCGGCTTTCTCGCGGATGAGATGGAACAGCTTCGGGTGCGCGTTCGGCCCGATGAGCAGCGTCGGCCCCTCGCCGAGCTTGAAGCCGTCGTCCTCGCCAACGCCGGTGCCAATCGCCCAGCCCGTGTCGATCACGATGGCGAGGTCCGGCTGGGTGCGCCAGGCAATCGTCCGCCCGCCGCCGAGCGTGACCTCCTCCTGCACCGTCGCCGCGGCGAGCACGTCCCACTGGTGGGCGCGGCCCTGCAGGTTGTGCAGGAGCTGGGTCAGCGCGGCGACGGAGGCGCGGTTGTCCATCGCCTTGCCGGTGATCGCGCCGTTGTTGAGCTCGATGGGCGTGAGGTCGAACGTGACCGGCGTGCCGATCTTGACAAGCTCCCGCAACTCAGCTTCGCGCAGCCCGGTATCGATCACGATGTCGTCGAAGCCGGGGTACTTCTTGCGTTCGGCGGCGGGCAGCACGTGCGGCGGGCGGCTTCCGATCAGCCCCGGGATGGGCCGCGTGCCGTGCACGATCACCGGCTGGCTGAGCAGCACGCGCCGGTCGATGCCGCCGACGTTCGTCACGCGGAGGAAGTCGCCCTCGATCCGCGTGACCATCAGGCCGATCTCGTCCATGTGTGCGGTCACGAGTATGCGGCGGCGCGGCTCCGCGCCGCTGCCCTGCTGGGTAGCCAGCAGCGTGCCGAGCCCGTCCACCGTAAACTCGTCGGCGAGGCCCTCCCAGGCCGCGCGGATGACGTCGCGCACGGGGGCCTCGTAGCCGGAGATGCCCGGCGCGGCTGAGAGTTCGCTCAGGAGTTGGGAGAGATCCATCGGGCTGCGTTCCTCGTCGTGCTCAGTGGTTAGGGCGCGTTCACCCTGATACGAACGCTGGCTGTATCGTTGGCGCCCCGCCCATCGGTGATGGTGTACTGGAAGCGGTCCTCGCCGGTGAAGTCAGGCGGTGGCGTGTAGGTGCAGATGCCGTTTTCACACTCGACCTCGCCGTCTTCGAGCGAGATGTTCTCCACGTCGATGAGGCGGATCGGATCGCCGTCAGGGTCGGAGTCGTTCGCCAGCACGTTGATCTCGACGGGGGTGTTCGGCGTTGTCGTCGCCTCGTCGTCCACGGCGTCGGGCGGGCGGTTGGGCCGCGCGCGCACGTCGATAGAGACGGTCGCGGAGTCGGTGCCGCCGCGCCCGTCGGATGCGGTGTAGCTGAAGCGGTCGGGGCCTGAGAAGCCGCCGGGCGGCGTGTAGCGGCACGCCCCGCCGCCGCACTCGACGGCGCCGCCCTCGCGCGAGGTGGCGTCAAAGGCGGAGATGCTCAACACGTCGCCGTCGGGGTCGCTGTCGTTGGCCAGTACATTAATGGTGACGGGCTCGCCCTGCTGGGTGGTGGCGCTGTCGTCAGCAGCGTTGGGCGGGCGGTTGGCTGCGAGCGTCTGGTTAGCCGCCTGGGTCGCCGTGGCGATGGCGTTGAAAGTCGCGGTGGCCTGCGCCTGGGCAGTGCCGGTGGCCTGGGCGAACTGGGTTGACGCGAGCACGGTCGCCGTGAGGCTGGACGCGTTCTGCGTCAGCAGCACGCGGACCGTCGCGGTTGCGTCGAGGTCCGGCGTCGGGCTTAACACATCGGTGGGCCGCTCGGTTGGGGTCTGCCACTGCGTCGGCGTAAACATGAGCGTCAGCGTGGGGCCGCCGGGCGTGTTGGTGAGCGTCGCATCGGCGGTCGTCGTCGCGGTGATGGTCCCGGCGAGGTCGTCCGTGGCCCGTCCCTGGCCTGCGCCGCCGCTGAAACCTACGAGAAGCACGATACCACAGAAGTAGCAGGGCAGTGTGGCGAGAATGACGTAGATTAGGGTGCGGTGCCTGCGGCGGCGGCGCTCATCGACGCCCAGGGTCTGTCGGCTCATGCGCAGAAATATCCTGTCGATGCGTGGGCCAGTGCCAGTGTAGGGACGCAGTCAGTCTAGCACGTCGCCAGATAAGTGTCAACTGAGGTGGGTGGGGGTGGCGGGGCGGGGTTGGACCATGAATTGTCCGGCACCAGGTTGACGGGTGGCCCACTCGCCTGACGCTTAAGCGTCAGGCTGCATTTGACACGTCGGCTGAAGCCGGCGGGGAGGGTCGTGCGGCTAACTGGCAGGTCGCCTTCAGGCGATGCATCATCCCCAGCCTGAGAATGGAATTCTCAGGCAGTCGCATCCTCTAACCGTTTTCAATCCCCCGGCAAAGCGTCTATAATCGGGCCTGTGCCAGCCACGTTCTCATGAGGACTGTATGTCGGATGCGCTGATCGGCGAAAAACTAGGGCAGTACGAGATCCGGATGCTGCTCGGCAAGGGCGGCATGTCGACCGTCTATCTGGCACACCAGCCGTCGATGGACCGCGTCGTCGCGATCAAGGTCCTGCCCCGCGAGTTTCTGCATGATGACACGTTCCTCACCCGCTTCCAGCGGGAGGTCCGCACCATCGCACGGCTGGAGCACCTGCACATCCTGCCCATTTACGACGTCGGGGAAGCCGACGGCGTGCCCTACTACGTGATGCGCTACCTCGCGGGCGGCACCCTCGCCGATCTGATCGAGAGCCGCCTGCCCGACATGCAGACCATCCTGCGCGTCACGGAGCAGATCGGCGGTGCGCTCGACTACGCTCACGAGCGCGGCATCATCCATCGCGACCTCAAGCCGTCGAACGTGCTGCTTGACAACGGCGGCAACGCCTATCTTGCCGACTTCGGCATCGCCCGGCTGCGGGAAGAGGTCACCACTGCCGATGAGAAGCGGCTGGTCGGCACGCCCTCGTATATCGCGCCCGAGATGGTGCGCCCCGACGAGCCGGTCACGCACAAGGTAGATATCTACGCGCTCGGCGCGATGACCTACCAGATGTTCACCGGCGACCCGCCTTACGTCGCCAGCGACCCGATGGCGGTGCTCATGTCGCACGTGATGGAGCCGGTGCCATCCGTCCGGGACTTCGACCCGAACGTCAGCCGGGCGGTAGACGAGGCCGTCCAGCGCAGTCTCGCCAAGTCACCCGCGGATCGCTACGAGTCGGCGGGGGCGTTTGTCACCGCGCTGCGCCGTGCCGCCGAGGGCGGCTACCCGACGCTGGAGGTCCAGCCGGTGGCGGAGGACGGCCGCACGCCTGCTGCCCCGGTCGAGGCCCCGGCAGGCGAAGACAGCGAGCTTGAAGATACGCAGCCCGGCGCCGCCGTCGAGGTGCCGCCGCCCTATGCCGAGCCCTGGCCCGGCGAGCCGGTCTACGAGCCCGAACGCAGACCCCGGCGCCGCCGCCGAGGGCTGCCGACCGGCTGCATTGCCGTGGCAGGCGTGCTGCTGGCCCTGCTCGCCGGGATGGTCGTCTCGGCGTTTGCGCTGACGGATGGCGACCCGCTCAGCCTGATGCGGGCGCTCACGCCGATCTTCGACTTCCAGCCGCGCGGTAACGGCGCCGAGGAGCCTATCGCCGTGACGTTCGCGCCGCAGGATGGCACCACCGAGCCCGCCGAGCCGGTCGAGACGCAGGCGGCACCGGTGGTCGAGCCGGGCGGCCCGGCTGTTCTGCCGCCGCCGGCAAGCGGCGCGCGCTTCGCGTTCACCTCGAACCGCGACGGGGACTACGAGATCTACCTGATCGAGGCGGATGCCAGCGGTCTCCGGCAGCTCACGGACAACGAAACGTTCGACTTCGACGCCGACTGGTCGCCGGACGGCAACTCTATCGTGTACGTCACGACGATTGGCGGTTACGCCGAGATCATGGTGATGGATGCGGACGGCGAGAACGTGCGCCAGCTTACCGACAACCGCGAGATCCGCGACTCGGACCCGGCGTGGTCGCCGGATGGCACACGCATTGCGTTCTCCTCGGAGCGTGACGGCGACTTTGACATCTACACCATGCGGCCCGATGGCTCCGACGTGCAGCAGATTACGTTTAACGACAACCTCGACGACCTCAACCCGTCCTGGTCGCCCGATGGCGAGATGCTGGTGTACTACGCTCGCGAGCCCGAGAACGCCGCCAGCAGCGAGCTGTACATCGTCCCGGCGGGAGGCGGCGCCCCGCAGCGCCTGACAGCCAACGACGTGCTCGACCAGTGGCCCGACTGGTCGCCGGATGGCACCCGCATTGTGTTCACCTCGGGCCTCGACGCCGCGAACCCCGGCTGGCGGTCGCTGTACCTGCTCGACCTCGCCAGCGGGGAGATCGGCCCGCTGACCGAGAGTGTGGGCCGCGACGACGACCCGGTGTGGTCCGCCGATGGCCGCTACATCGCCTTCGACTCCGACCGTGACGGCGATGGTGTGTTTGACCTGTACGTGCTGGAGCTTGAGACCCGCGAGGTCCGGCGGGTCACATCGGAGGACGGCAACGACGTGGCGCCCGCCTGGCAGCCGCTTCGCTGACGCGCCTCTCTGCCTTGCCCCCTGTGGAGATTGATCCGTGTCTGAGGACTCGCTGGTAGGCCGCCGCCTCAACGGGTATGAGCTCGAGAGTATTCTCGGCTCTGGCCTGTATACGAAGGTTTACCGCGCCACGCGCAGCGGCGACGAGCGGGTCTTTGCCGTCAAGATCTTCCCGCGCGACCTCGCGCAGGACCGGTTCTTCGCGCCGCGCTTCAAGCGTGAGGCAGGTGATCTCGCCCGGTTGAACCACCCGGCCCTCGTACCGGTGCTCGCCGCGGGGCAGGCGGAGGGCCGCCCGTTCCTGGTGATGCCGTTCTACGAGGGCGGCTCGCTGGCACAGCGCCTGGCGGGCGAGACCCCGCTGCCGCTTGAGGAGGTCGTCCGGATTGTCGAGCGCATCGCGGGTGCGCTGGACGCGGTCCACGAGCGGGGTGGCCTGCACCGCGACGTGAAGCCCTCGAACATCCTGCTCGACGCCGAAGGCCGGGCCGCGCTCGGCGATTTCGGCCTGGCGACCGTGCGCGCCGCCCTCGCGGACTGGACGGGCCTTTCGGTCGCGGGGTCGGCGGGCTACACCGCGCCGGAGCTTGTGCGCGGCAACGGCGAGATCACCCGCGCGATTGACGTGTACGGGCTCGGCGTGACGCTGTTCGAGATGCTCACCGGGCACCTGCCCTACGAAGCCGATGGCCCGGTGCAGCAGCTCATGCTGCACGTCAGCGAGCCGGTGCCCTCCGTGCGGGAGCACAACGCGAGCATCTCCCCGGCGGTTGACACGGTGGTGCGACGGGCGCTGGCAAAAGAGCCCGAGCGCCGTTTCGCCTCTGCGGGCGGCCTGGCGCAGGCGCTGGCTGCCGCTGCCGGTCTCGCGCCCGACCCGGATACGACGGCGCGGCTGCTCGTGCCCGCCACCGAGGCGGCGGAGACAGGGGCCGAAGCCGGAGCCCGGACCGCGGCTGCCGGCACAGGCACACCCCCCGCGGAGAGTGCCGGTGAGGGGCCGGTTCCGGCGGTACAACCGGCGGCAGAACCGGCGGCTGAACCGGCGGTGGAACCGGCGGTGGAACCGGCGGCAGAAGCCTCTGCCGAGGGGGCACCCGGCAAGCTGGTTGACACCTCGCCCAGCCAGTCTCGCCCCGCACCGCGCCGCAGCGAGCGCCGGCGGCGGCGATTGGCACAGCCATTGGTGGTGACGCGCCCCCGGCCCTGGTACGTCACGCTCGTGGCGCTCTTGATGCTGGCCGTGGCGTGGTTCGCCCTCGGGCTGGTGATCGGCAATCAGGGCCAGCGGCAGGCCAACCTCAACCGCACCACTGTGGCGTCGTGGACGCAGACACCGGCTGCTGCCACAGTCGCCGCGCAGGCGACGGGCGCGCAGCAGATGCTCGCGGGGCTGGCGGCGACCACCACGCAGGAGGCACAAGCGGCGAGCACTGCAACGGCTTCCGCGCCGACGCTCACGCCCACTCCGACGCTTACCCAGACGCCCACGCCCAGCCCCTCCCCGACGCCTTACGCGGGCGGCGGCGGGCTGCTGGCCTACGTCTCAGGGCGCGATGGCGACCCCGATATCTTCCTGCTCGACCCGATCGCCGAGCGCGAGGTACGTGTCACCGCGAACGAGGTGACGGACGGCGGCCCGGTCTGGTCCCCCGATGGCCGGTATCTGGCCTTCCACTCGCGCGATGTCGAAGAGGGCCGCCATATCTTCGTCGTTGCGGTGGGCTGCTTCGAATCGGAGGATGGCTGCGCGGGCGAGGCGCGCCAGCTCACCAGCGGCCCTGAGCTGAACGGCAATCCGGTGTGGTCACCTGATGGCAGACGCATCGCCTACACGAGCGAGGTCGGCGGGCAGTGGTTCTTCAACACCGTCACGCTCGACGGGGAGATCGAGACGCTGGGTGAGGTCCTGGCCCCGATGGAGCTTCACGCCTGGACGCCCGACGACGAGCTCGTGTTTTTTGGCCTGAACCAGCGCGGCAGCTACGAGCTCCAGAAGCTGGCGGTAGGCGCAGACCTGCTCGAACGTGTGCCCATCACCAGCTCGGGCGGCTCGGTCGAGAGTCTCAGCTACTCGGCGGACTACGAGACGGTGGTGTACTCGGCGCTGATCGGGCAGTACCGGCAGCTCTTCCTGGCCGACGCGACGTGCCAGTACGTCGACCAGTGCGTGATCCGCCGCCTCACCGACGACCCCTACAGCTATCTCACTCCCAGCCTCTCCCCCGACGGCTCGCTGGTCATTACGTCGGCCAACCGCTCGGGCGATTACGACCTCTACGTGCTGAACCTTGAAGGCAGCATCGTGCGCCGCATCCCCGCCCCGCTCAGCGACGCATTCGAGCCGAGCTGGCAGCCAGCCAGGCCATAAGTCCCCACAAGAAGCTTGAAAACTGGTACAATCCGGCTTGTGCCGGCAAACTAGACGCCTCATTTGGGCTGGAAAAGCTGGCATGAGTACGCCGGGTTGTATTGTCTGAGGAATAGCATGGCTGATCTGCGGCGTCTGTGGGCCACGCTGCGAGCCGACCTGCCGAGTCTGGGGCTCATTGCCCTGATTCTGGGCGTCGTCGCCTGGTCGGTGATCTCGGCGGACTGGGTGGAGGGCCTGTCGCTCGTCCTGCCTGTCATGGCGCTCTCGCTGGTGTCCAGCTACCTGCTGGCCGTCTCCGCCCTGCACGATCTGTACGTGCTGGTGGCGACCGGGGTCTACGGCTGGTTTACCACCTGGATGCTTGTCGGGCGGCTGCTCCCGGAGGCGCTGCCCGCACGCGAGCGCCTGCTGGAGCTTAACTTCCGGCTCAGCACCTGGGTCGAACGGGCGCTCGGCGGGGGCTTCAGCCGCGACAACCTGATCTTCCTGCTGCTGGTCGCCATCCTCGCCTGGCTGCTCACCTTCAATGCAGTCTGGAACCTGTTCCGCACGCGCCGCCTGTGGCTGGCTGTGATCCCGGCGGGCACAGCCCTGCTGATCAACGCCTACCATTACTTCGGGCCGGTGCCTGTCGAGTTGTTCGTGACTGCCTTCCTGTTCCTCACCTTCCTGCTGGCCGTCAGCACGCACGCGCTGAACCGGGAGGTCGAGTGGCGGCTGGAAGGCGCGAGCTTTGGCCCCGGTATGCGGCTCGATCTGGTACGCGGCGGGCTCGCGGCGATTGTCGTGCTGCTGGCGGCTGCGTGGTTCGCGCCTGCTGCCTCGGCGAGCGAGGAGCTCGCCTCGCTGTGGGAGAACCCCGACAATCCGTGGTCGCAGGTGCAGGACACCTTCCGGCGGCTGTTTAACGCCGTCGAGGGGCCCGCTGCGGCGACGCCGACCTACTACGGCGGCACGACGCTGACGATGGGCGGGCCGATCAGCCTGAGCGACTCGCCTGTCATGACGGTCTACGCGCCGGAGGGCTATCGCTATTACTGGCAGTCCAAAGTCTTCGACAGCTACGAGGAGGGGCAGTGGACGTCTAACCCCGAGGCGCGGGACCAGTCGGACTTCGGTATCCTCGCCAGCGAGCGAGAAGAGGTCTACCGCCTGCGCCAGAACATCCAGCAGGAGTTCGAGCTGCTGATCCCTGCCACGCGCATTCTGTACGCCGCCCCCCAGCCCTACTCGTTCGCGTCGCTGCCGGTATACTACGACGTGATCTACACCACGCCGGGCGAGGACTTCGCGCTCGTCACGGCGGTACACTCGCGCGAGGTGCTCTCCGGCGGCGAGAGCTACGGCGCGACCTCGTCGGTGAGCTACGCGGACGAGGCCAGCCTGCGTGCCGCGGGCACCGCTTACCCCGGCTGGGTGACGGACACCTATCTCGACCTGCCAGAGAGCGTCACGGCCCGCACGCGCCAGCTCGCCGCCGACATCGTCGCGGGGCAGCCTACCGTCTACGACCAGGTGCGCGCCGTCGAAACCTACCTGCGTGAGCGCATAACCTACAACGAGAACGTGCCGTCGCCGCCCGAAAGTGCCGAGCCGGTTGACTACTTCCTGTTCGAGAGCCGCGAAGGCTACTGCGTGTACTACGCTTCGGCAATGGCCGTGATGCTGCGTTCGCAGGGCATCCCGGCGCGGGTCGCGGCGGGCTTCTCGCAGGGCACGCACGACCCCGCCATCGGCGGCTACACCGTGCTCGAGTCCGACGCCCACACCTGGACGCAGGTGTACTTCCCCGAGTACGGGTGGATCGACTTCGAGCCGACGACCGCCCGCGACCCGATCGTGCGCAACGAGTCGCTCACGCTCGGCGAGCTGGCCCCGCCTGAGCTAACCCCGCCGCCCGAAGAGCTGCCGCCCGACCCGTTCGCCGACGTCGTGCCCACGCCCGAGGGCATCCCCGCGCCGCCGGGGCCGCAGCGAGGAGCCGCCGCGGCGGCGGTGATACGCGGCGCGATGGTGCTGCTGCGCTGGGCGCTCGGGCTGGCGGCGGTGGGCGCGCTGGGGTATGGCGCGTTCTGGATGTGGCGGCGGCGGCACGGCCTGCACCGCCTGAGCGAGGTTTCAGGCAGCTATGCGCGGCTGAACATCTTTGCGCCCTGGCTCGGCGTGGACCTCTCCCCGAGCGACACGCCGCACGAGCGGGCGAGGGCGTACGGCCAGGCGCTCCCCGAGGCGGCGCGTCCCGTCGCGCGTATCGTGGACCTCTATGCCGAGGAGCAGTACAGCCCCAACCACATCCCGGAGCGGCAGCACCGCGCCGCACAGCAGGCCCGCGAGGCCTGGCAGAGCGTGCGGCGGCTGTTCCTGCGGACGAGCCTGATCCGCCGGCTCAAGAGACTCAACCCGTTTAACGGTGAGATCACCATCCGGTGAGCGGCACACCGCTCGATGAGCGGTGCCCTGTGCCACCGGCCCTAACAAAAGACCGGCAGAGCTAATCAGCCCTGCCGGTCCGTGTTTTTTGAACGGGTTTTCCGCTAAACCATCCGCCCTGACCAGGCATACTTACTCTTGCGCCGGTCCTTCTTCCAGGCGTCGCCGTTGCGCCGCACGGTGATGATGACCGCGCCCTCGCTGTTCGTCAGCACCGAAGTCCCCACAAGCTGCGCGATGCGCTGGTCGGCCCGGTCTTCGCTTGGCACATCCCGCCAGCGGAGAAAGTAGTAGCGGATGCCGGTGCGGTATTCGAGCGTGCCGTGCTGCATGATGTACAGCACTTCATCGGGGGTGACGTTCCGCTGCGAGCAGCGGATCTGGGCATGTTCGGAGAGGTCGAGCCGGTTGGCTGCGGCGTCCATGCTCAGCTCCTTGTCATGGTGGTGACGGTCGTCGAAGCGCTCTATTCCATTATAGGAAAGCAAACTGTGGTATGTAAACCGTTAAATATGAAAAATACGGGAATTTCGGTAGGAGGCGTGCGGGCGCCCGGCACAGCGCCGGGCGCTTCGAGACATTATGCGGTCAGGAGCGGACTGGATGTTAGCCGAGCAGCAGGTCGCCCTCGGCGACGATCACGACCTGCCCGCCGACTCGCACCTCGGTGATGCTGCCCTCGGCGATATCCACCTCGACGTCGATCAGGCTGGGCCGGCCGATCTCGTAGCCCTGCTCGACGACCATGTGCGTCGTCGATAGCTCCGGATCGTAGTCAAACACGCCGTGCGCGAGCAGGTAGGCGCCGAGCGCACCGGCCATGCTGCCGGTCGCGGGGTCCTCAAACACGCCGAGCAGCGGGTCGAAGTTGCGCACGTGGGCGTGGTGCGCCCGGTCGAGCGTCTCCAGCGTGAAGACCTCCGCGCCGGTCACGCTCATCTTGCGGCACATCTCGTTGAACGCGCCGATGTCGAGCGACACACGCTGGATGGCGTCGAGCGAAGCCAGCGGGATGATCAGACCGGGCAGCCCGGTCGAGAAGACCTGAGTGGGCAGATCGGGGTGCAGCGCCTCAACTTCGAGGCCAAGCGCCTTGGCGATTGCGGCGCGGTCCTCCAGCTTTTCGCCGTGACGGGCCTCGCCCTGAGTCATCACAGCGCGGCTGGCGTTGCCGTCGCCGTCGGCTATCAGGTCCACAGGCAGCGTGCCGACGCCGATCTGCTGCCAGATGCGTGTCACCGGGCCGCTGATGACGTGCCGCCCCAGCATCGCCAGCACGACGTGCGTCCCGATGGTTGGGTGGCCCGCCATCGGCAGCTCAGCGGAGGGCGTGAAGAAGCGCACGCGGACGTCGGCCTGCGGATCCGTCGGGGGGAGCACGAAGGTTGTCTCCGAGAGATTCATCTCGCGGGCGATCTTCTGCATCTGGTCGTCGCTGAGCCCTTCAGCCTCGGGGAACACCGCGACGGGGTTGCCGCCGAAGATGACGTCGGTAAATACGTCGGCCTGGATGAAGTGGTAGCGTCTCAAGTTGAGCCTCCGGTCTGCTGCCGGCCCGAATTCAATTCTATCACGCTCGCGCCCGCGAATGAAATGCGGAGTCTTTCCTATTATAAGAGAGACCTCACCCCGCGCGAAGCCTCGCGCCGCCCCTCTCCGTGCCACGGAGAGGGGCAGACTGACAGATCGGATGGTTGGGCTGCCATCG
>CAZDLX010000100.1:0-12930 GCA_964506005.1 uncultured Anaerolineae bacterium
TGGCCGTGCCGCCGGCGCTGTTCTCCAGCGCGGCGAACACGTAGGGCACCCACGCGCCAAGCACGGCGACCAGGGCCAGCCAGCGCGATGCCGGGGCGCTGCCGTCCTCGTGCCGCGCCAGCCGCCCCACGATGTAGATCGCCGGGGAGGACAGCAGCAGGAGGCCGATGAGCCAGATAAAGGATGGAGTGTTCATGCTTACCTCACTACCAGCACGGCCAGGACGATGGCCAGCCCTGCCAGGATGCCCACGACGTTCCAGTTGAGCTGGCCGGTCTGGGTGACGCGCAGCGCGCTCGCGGAGCCGCGCGCACCGCCGGCGACCAGCCCGTTCAGGAAGTTGAAGCCGAAGTCCGCCCGGGCCAGGTTAGCCAGCCAGCCGAGCGCATCCGTGACGCCCTTGAGCCGGTCGCGGAACCAGAAGGCCGCCAGCCCGACCGCAATGATGGGCAGCACGATGGCAAGCTGGCTCAGCGCGCCGGCGGCCATCTCGGCCAGGTTGACCAGGTGCAGGTGGTAGCTCTCAGGCAGGGTGCTGCCGAGCAGCCTGCCGAACGGTGCGACGAGCAGCCAGGTCGTTACGGTGCCGAGCGCCAGCGGCAGGAGCGCCACGCGCATCGCCGTGGGAGCGTCGTGCACGTGCGCCTCGGAGCGCCGCTCGCCGTAGAACACCATCCAGACCATGCGGAAGCTGTACAGCGCCGTCAGGCCGGCGACGACCAGCATAATGATGTAGCCCCACGCCGGGCCGCCCACCGCGCCGGCTTCGAGGATCATGTCCTTGCTCCAGAAGCCGTTAAAGATCGGCGGAATGCCCGCCAGCGCCAGCGCGCCGATGACGAACACCGCGCGCACGAGCGGCATCTCTTTGCCCAGGCCGCCCATCTTGCGCATATCACGCGTGCCGACCGCGTGGATGACCGCGCCCGCCCCCAGGAACAGCAGCGCCTTGAACACGGCGTGGCTCAGCAGGTGGAACTGGTTGGCGAAAATGCCGCCCACCCCCACCGCGTAGACCATGTAGCCGAGCTGGCTCACGGTCGAGTAGGCCAGGACTTCCTTCAGGTCGTTGGCGGCGATGGCCATAATCGCGGCCAGCAGCGCCGTCACGACGCCGACGATCACCACGGCGGTCGTCCAGCCCGGCACGCCCTCGAAGGCCGGGTAGAACCGGGCCAGCAGGTACACGCCCGCGTTGACCATCGTCGCGGCGTGGATCAGCGCGCTGACCGGCGTCGGGGCCTCCATCGCGCTGGGCAGCCACGTGTGGAACGGCACCTGGGCCGACTTCGCCGCGGCGGCGGCCAGGAAGCCGAACGCCATCAGGCTGAGCAGCCCCGGCGCGATGCCGCCCGCGCCCTCCAGCAGGGCCGAGATCTGGTAGCTGCCGAACGCGTTATAGGCGACGAGCGCCCCCGCCAGCAGCCCGACCCCGCCGAGCTGGGTGATGATCAGGGCCTTGATGCCGCCCTCGACCGCCTTCGGGTTGTCGTTCTCGAAGGCGATGAGCGCGTAGGAGCACAGCGCGGTGATCTCCCAGAAGAAGAACAGCATCAGCAGGCTGCCCGTCAGGACGAGCCCGCACATCGCGCCGATGAACAGCAGCACGAACGCGTAGTAGCGTCCAAGCTGCGTCTCGCCGTGCATGTAGTCGATGGAGAAGATCACAGCCAGCGCGCCGATGACCGTCGCGACGATGCTGAGGAAGATCCCCATGCCGTTCGGGATGAAGGTGAAATCACCGAAGAAGCCCCCCGCGTGCAGCGTGAGGGCGACGTCCTCGCTGGCAAACGGCAGCAGCGCGACCGCGCACGCGGCGGCGGCAACGCTGAACAGCACAGCCAGCGTGTTCAGGGTCCGGGGGCTGCTGTTCCGTGCGGCGAATGCGGCAACCGCACCGAGCCAGGGCAGCCCGATGACCAGGATGATGAGCCAACCAGCAGTTGTCATGGCCTACTTCCGTAGCTTTGCGAGCTCAGTGACGTCCAGGGTGCCGAGCCGCTGGCGGACCTGCACGGCAAGCGCCAGCCCGACGACCGCGACGACCGTGTCCGCGGCCAGCACCGTGACGGCGAGACTCTGGCCGAGGTTGATCTGATCGCTGGCGTAGCCCGCCGCGACGAGCGCCAGAATCGCCGTCTTGACCAGCACCTGCAGGACGATGACCAGCTTAATCAGGTTGCGCGTAATCAGCAGCCCGTACAGCCCGACCCCCATTAGAGCCAGGACTCCCAACAGGGCTATATTCACGGGTGACCACATCACTTATCGCTTCCTCGTCTGCTTCAACGTCGTCGCTGATCGGGGCGTGCTGCGTCTGGCCGATGAGGCCGAGCACGCCGACGATCCCGGCGAAAATCAACACG
Organism: uncultured Anaerolineae bacterium; assembly: GCA_964506005.1. Lineage (GTDB taxonomy): Bacteria > Chloroflexota > Anaerolineae > Aggregatilineales > UBA3940 > UBA3940. The sequence continues at coordinate 2,367 of CAZDLX010000100.1, forward strand.
ACTTGCACGAGCATGTCCAGGCTGCGCACCTGCCACAGCATCTCGCGGAACGGGACACCCGCCGCCGCGCCTGCAGCCACACCCTGCTCCGCGCCGAAGGGCAGCACCTGCAGGCCGATCAGCAGTGCGCACACCGCGACCAGGAACCCGGCCAGCGGCTTCGGCACGATGGAGATCAGGCCGGAGGTTTCCTCCCCGGCGACGCTGACCGCGAACACCACGAGCACCGTGATCAGCCCTGCACCCAGGCTCAACTCGATCACGGCGATCTGGGGCGCACCCATCTGGTAGAAGACGATACTCAGCAGTGCGCTCACGCCGGCCAACCACAGAGCGGATGTCATGAGCTTCGGCGCGCGTACGGCCTGGAGGCCGCACACTACCGCACCGGCTATCAGTGCAATGTACAACAGCACAGCTCACTCCTTAATGATTAAAGCCGCCCAGCACCGGCGGCCTTTGTGAACGACGGTTACAGTGGGGCATGCGCTCCAGGCCATGCGCATCGGAGTCCAGGGTTGAGATACTTTAGCTAGATATGTCTGGGTCGGATCACCGGCTCACGTCGCTGCCATCCGGCTGCGGTTGCCGGACAGATTGCAGCCGGCGGCAGATCACCGGGAGCCGTTTACCATTTTAGACCGGCGCTAGATGATTGTCTATTCTTTCACAAACGATCAGGATCATCTTCACACATAGATATGACAAACTGCCCGACCTTCAAACCGGTCATCCCACCGCCTGCCAGATCGCGCGAGTTAGCGTGCGACAGTGGACCCCCGCTTTGCCGTCAGGTATGATCCGCTTGTTGAGATTCGGCGCTAGAAAGGCTGCGTGATGGATCACCCCGTACTGGATGGCGTCTCCCTGCCCGAACCCCTCAAGGCGGCGGAGGTCGGAACGTTTACCCACTTCTCGGTCGTCGAGCGCCTGCCGAACATCGTGCAGCGCACCATCGACGAGAACAGCTTCCCGCCGCACGTCGAGGAGCGGCTGCGCGCGCTTGCGGAGAGCATCCCGCGCGGGCAGATCCGGCACCTCATCGACCGGCGCGCGCCGGATGCGCTCGACTGGCGCCGGTACATCGACGAGCACGACGGCCAGAACTGGCTGGATGTGCCGTGGTTCTTCGCGGAGACGTACTTCTACCGCCGCATGCTGGAAGCCACCGGCTACTTTGACATGGGGCCGATGCAGAGCGTTGACCCGTTCGAGTACCAGAAGCGCCGCGGGCTGGAGACGGCACGGGCAGACCTGCCCGAGTTCGCTGCCGAGCTCGTCAACTGGGAGGAGACGCTCGGCTGGGACCCGGAGGCGTTTACCCGGCTGCTGACGATCTCGTTATGGGGCAACCAGTCAGACCTGAGCCTGTGGCCTGCCGGGGAAGGTGGACCGGGCGCAGGTCGGGAGCCCGGCAGCCGCGAGATGATTATCGTGGACGATGCCCGGCGCGCCGCCGAGCACCTGATGGCGCGCCCCGATGGGCCGGTACGCGTGGACTTCCTCGGCGACAATGCCGGCTTCGAGCTGATTACGGACCTAGCCCTGATCGACTACCTGCTCACTTCGGGCGCTGCCGGAGTCGTCCACATGCACCTGAAGGCGCATCCCACTTTTGTCTCCGACGCGATGGACGAGGACGTGTACGACACCATCGCCTTCCTGACGCTGGAAGATAATGAAGCCGTGCAAACGCTCGGCAAGCATCTGCGCGGGCACATCGACGCCAAGCGGCTCATCCTGCGCGAGGATTTCTACTGGAACTCACCGCTGCCGCTGTGGGGCATGCCGCGCACGCTGCAGGACGAGATGATCGGTTCGCACCTCGTAATCAGCAAGGGCGACGCTAACTACCGCCGCCTGCTCGGCGACAGGCACTGGACGTTCACCGAGGATTTCGAGCGGGTGCTCTCCTACTTCCCGCCGCCGCTGCTGGCCGTGCGCGCCTGCAAGTCTGAAGTCGCCATCGGATTAAAGCCGGGGCAGGCTCCGGCGCTCAGCCAGCGCGACTCCGACTGGATGACCAACGGCGAGTGGGGGATGATCCAGTTCAAGCCCGCGACTCGTGGAATTCCGGAGGAGTAAAGTCCACAGATTACACAGATGAGCCCAGATTAGAGACGAAAGCTCAGAGTCCACGAATGACACGAATGGCACGAACGTTTTTCAGTTCTTTCCATTCGTGTTCTTCGTGTCATTCGTGGATCAATTTTCATTTTATCTGTGCCCTCTGTGGACTCGTCCTTACCGCACCACCAGTACCGGGCCGCTGATGTGCTGGAGCAAATGTGCGAGGTTCTCCCCGCCCAGCAGGCCGATGTCGCCGGGAACGGCGAGCAGGTCTGCCCTCTCAGCCTGAAACACCGTCGCGAGCTTGTGCACCGTCGGCTTGATCAGCCAGCGGCACTGCGCCTCCCGGCCCTGTGCGCGCAGCCGCGTGAAGCCCTGCCGCTGCGCGATGAGCGCGGTCCCCGGCGAGCCTGCCGCGCAGGCGAGGGTGAGGTAGCCATCCAGCGCGTCCACGATCTCCGAAGTCAGCGCCAGCGTGCGCTCGGCGCGCTCCGAGCCGTCGAACAGCACCAGCGCGTGCGGGCTCGGCGGCAGCCGCTTGTCGATCATCAACACGGGGCGCGTCGTCTCCAGCAGGATGGCGCGGGCCGTCGAGCCGAGGCGCCGCTGCCCCAGGTGGCGACCCCGCCCCAGCACAACCAGGTCGGCCTCCGACATCTCGTCCAGCAGCTCGCCAACCACCGGCCCGCGCCGCACCCGGAACGCCCACGCGACGCGGGCTCGGACCGCCACCGACTCAATGGCCCGCCGGGCCTGCAGCGACTGCCGGCGGAGCTGTCCCTGCACGATCTCCGGGTTGATCTGCCGCACTGTAGCCGTGTAAGTGCGCACCTCCCGCGCGAACGGCAGGCTGGCGAGCTGCAGCAGCGCGCTGTCTTCGACGAACAGCCCCTGAAGCTCGGCTTCCAGCGAGGCAGCCAGCCCCGCCGCCGCCTCCAGTGCCTGCAGGCTCTGAGGCGAGCCGTCCACGGCGACGATGATGCGCCTCAGCGCAGGTTCACTCATCCCCGCCCGCCCCCGTCAGATCGCCTCGCCCGTTCAGCGAGCCCTGGTACTCCGCCCGGCGCTTGGCGAGCTGCTTCAGCCGGGCCTGGACCCGCCCGTTGACGGTATCCGGCGGGTAGTTGCCCTCGTCGTCGGGCTGGCCCGCGGGCATTCCGGTCAGCAGCTCCAGCGCCTGGTCGATGGTTTCCACGGCGTACAGATGGAACTGGCCCGCCGCCACCGTCTCGACCACGTCCTGGCGCAGCATGAGGTGCTTGACGTTCGCCGCCGGGATCAGCACGCCCTGCTCGCCGGTGAGCCCGCGCGCCCGGCACACGTCGAAGAAGCCCTCGATCTTCTCGTTGACCCCGCCGATGGCCTGTACCTGCCCGCGCTGGTTAACTGAGCCGGTGACGGCCAGCGACTGTTTGATCGGCACGCGGCCCAGCGCCGAAAGCAGCGCGCAGGTCTCCGCCAGCGAGGCGCTATCGCCGTCCACGCCCCCGTATGACTGCTCGAAAACGAGGTTGGCGGCAAACGAGAGCGGGTCTTCGGTGCCGTACCGCTCGCCGATGAAACCCTGCAGGATCAGCACGCCCTTGGAGTGGATCGGCCCGGAGAGCTCAACCTCGCGCTCGATGTCCATTACGCTGCCGGTGCCGAGCCGCACGCTGGCGGTGATGCGTGTGGGCCGCCCGAAGGTCAGGTCGCCGAGCTGCAGCACCGTGAGCGCGTTGATCTGCCCGACGACCGCGCCGGTCGTGTCGATCAGCACCGTCTCGCGCAGGATGGTCTCCTGCGCGCGCTCACGCACCCGGTCCAGCCGGTAGATCTGCGCGTCGATGGCGCGCTGCACGTCCTCCGCGCGCACCACGTCGTGCCCGGCTTCCCCGGCCCAGTAGTTGGCCTCGTTCGCCAGGTCCGCCACCTGCCGGACGCGCGTGCTCAGCCGCTCGGCGTCCCCGACGAGGCGGCTGCTGCGCTCGATGATGCGGGCGACCGCCTGCCGGTCAAACGGGCGCAGGTCGTTCTGGCGGGCGTAGTAGGCGATCAGGCGGGCGTACGCCTTGTGGCTCTCGGCGTCGCGCTCCATGATCTCGTCGAAATCGGCCACCACGCGGAACAGCTCGCCGAACTCGGGGTCCATCGCGTCGAGCAGGTAGTAAAGCTGCCGGTCGCCAACCAGCGCGATCTTCACGTCGAGCGGGATGGGTTCGGGTTCGAGGGTGAGCGTGCTGATCAACCCTGACATCTGGCGCGGCGACTCGATCTTGATCTCCCCGGCCCGCAGCGCGCGCTTGAGACCCTCCCAGGCGAACGGCTGGAGCAGCAGCGAGCGCGCCTCCAGAACGAGGTAGCCGCCGTTAGCCCGGTGCAGCGACCCCGCTTTGATCAGGCTGTAGTCGGTCGTGAGCGCGCCCATCTGCGCCATGTACTCGATCCGCCCGATCAGGTTTTCATAGGTCGGGTTGTCCTCGAAGATCACCGGCGCGCCGTCCAGATCGCCGTTGTTGACGATCACGTTGACGTAGTATCGTTCCTGAAACGACGTCTGCTGGCGCGAGCGGATAGCCTGCAGCACCGCGGGCGCGCCCTCATCTCCACCGTGCTCGTCGGGCAGGAAGTGCTGGAGGTTGGCGACGATGTCGGCCTGCACGGCGGACAGGTACTCGGGAATCTCCGCTTCGTCCGCGTACTTCTTGCGGAGGTCGTCGAACAGGCTGTTGATCGCCAGCCCTGCCATCTCTTCGTTGAGCGCCGTGACCCGCTCGCGGATCTCGCGCTGGACGCGCGGCTGCTGCATGAAGATGGCCTGCAGCTCCTTCTGAAGCTGCTCGATGCCTTCCTCAAGCCGCTGTCGCTCCTCTTCCGACATCGACTGGAGTTCTTCCGGCGAGATAACCTCGCCGTCCTTCAGCGGCGCGAATGTCAGGCCAGCCGGTGTGCGCATCAGGGCCAGGCCGCGCTCGCGGGCATCCTGCCGGACCTTCTCAAGCGCCTGCTCCTGCTGCGAGCTCAGCTCGTCCTGCAGCTCCTGCCGCCGGCTGCGGTACTCGTCGCTCTCAAAGGCGGCGGCGAGGGCGGTGTGCACGTCCTCCAGCAGCCGCCTCACGTCCTGCTGGAGCTCCATGCCCCTGCCCGGGGGCAGCCGCAGCGCGTTGGGCCGCTGCGCCTCGGCAAAGTCGTTGACGTAGCACCAGTCGCTGGGTGTGGGCCGTTCGGCGGCGGCTTCCTCAAACGACTTGCGGACCAGGGAGAGCTTGCCGGTGCCCTGGCTGCCCATCGCGTAGATGTTGTAGCCGGCCTGTTCGATACCGATGCCGAATTTGAGCGCCTCGACAGCCCGGGGCTGCCCCAGAATGTCCGTTGTGCTCTCCAGTTCGGCGGTCGTCTCGAAGTCGAACTGCTCGGGGTCCGCCCGGTGGTACAGGTCCTCGGGCTTGAGCACGCGTGCCTCTTGCGTTGTTGGTTCCACTGCTTGCTCGTCCTCTACTGGCTTGCAAAGGTCAATGCCGGAGCGGCTGCCCGAAAAAGACTGGGGCAGGCACCCGGCGGCGCGCCGCACCAGTCTTTTTGGGCCCGGTCAACACACGCGCGGGGCTGGTGTCATTCGGTCAGGTCGACAGCGGTGTAGTCTGCCACGTCGGGGATCTCGTCGGGCGCGCCGCCGGCGAGCCACTGCGTATCGCGCAGGGTCAGCGTCTGCGGCGAGAACTGGTTCAGGGCCTCCTCAGCCTGCGCCCGTTCATTCTCCGACACGGTGACGGTCACGAGCGAGCCCTCGCCCACGCCCTGCTTTGCCGCCAGCCCGATGTCCTCACGCCGGAAGCCCGCGTTGAGCAGCCCATCGACCGCGTTGCGTCCCGTCGCCAGGCTGTCATAGATCGCCAGTACCACAGATTTCTTGTCCATTGGTCTCCCTCTCGATACCGCATAAAGCAAGGAATAAGGTTGTTCCGCTAACACGCTCTCTCACTTCTTATTATCCTAGAGTCGATTCCACAGAGTCAAGGCGAGCGGGCTACCCGCGCTCCCCGGTAGAAATCACACGGCGCTTTGGTGTATGCTATACCTGTACTCGCTGTACGTTTTACTTGACAAACCATTCTCCTGAACCACCGCGACGTGAATAGTAAAGCAGAGGGGACCTTGAGCCTATACGACTTCCACGGTCCAAACGCCGGTTATGTCCTCGAGTTATACGACCGCTACCTGAACGACCCGGCCTCTGTCGATGCAGAAACCCGCGCCTTCTTCGACCGCTGGACGCCTGCCGAGGCCGCCACCGATGGGCTGCGCGGGGCCGATCTCATGGCCGTCGTGGGGGTGGTCAATCTCGCACAGGCCATCCGCGGGCTCGGGCATCTCGGCGCGCAGCTCGATCCGCTCGGTATGGAGCCCATCGGCGACCCGTCGCTCGAAGCCCGGTTCCACGGCGTCTCGACGGCGGCGCTCGACGCGCTGCCCGCCAGCCTCGTCGGCGGCCCGGTCGCGGCACAGAGCCGCACGGCGCGAGAGGCTATCGACGGGCTGCGAGACATCTACTGCGGCACTATCGGCTATGACTACGAGCACGTACGCGATCCGGACGAACGCGCCTGGCTGCGCGAAGCCGCCGAGTCGCGCCGCTTCGCCCCGACGCCGCGCACGTTCGACCCTGAAGGTATGCTGAGCCGCCTCACCGAGGTCGAGGTTTTCGAGCAGTTCCTGCACGGCGTGTTCCCCGGCAAATACCGCTTCTCGCTGGAGGGGCTGGACGTGATGATCCCGATGCTCGACGAGATCATCAACCACGCCTCCCGGCGGGAGGTGGGCAACATTCTGCTCGGTATGGCGCACCGCGGGCGGCTCAACGTCATGGCGCATATCCTGTGCAAGCCGATCCAGCAGATCTTCGCTGAGTTCAAAGACCCGCTGCGCCCCAACCGCTTCGAGGCGGAGCTGGGCTGGACAGGTGACGTGAAGTATCACAAGGGTGCGCAGCACGTCCTTACGAACGGCGTCGTCGAGCCGGTGATCAAGATGCCGCCCAACCCCAGCCACCTGGAAAGCGTTAACCCGGTGCTGCTGGGGATGGCCAGGGCGGCGGGCACGCGCTCGGACAGCCCCGGCAGCCCGACCTTCAACCCCGACCACACGCTGCCGATCCTGATCCACGGGGACGCCGCCTTCACCGGGCAGGGCATCGTCGCCGAGACGTTCAACCTTTCGCGGCTGCCCGGCTACTGGACGGGCGGCACGATCCACATCATCGCCAACAACCAGCTCGGCTTCACGACGCTGCCGGGCTACGCGCGGACGACGCTGTACGCCAGCGACCTCGCCAAGGGCTTCAAGGTACCCGTCGTGCACGTCAACGCCGACGATCCCGAGGCGGCGATTGAGGTGGCGCGGCTGGCCGCCGCCTACCGCGAGCACTTCCAGCGCGACTTCCTGATCGACCTCATCGGCTACCGGCGCTTCGGGCACAACGAGGGCGACGAGCCCGCCTTCACCCAGCCGGGCATGTACCGCGTGATTCGCAGCCACCCGACGGTGCGCGAGCTGTGGGCGCGGACGCTCGCGGAGCGCGGCGTGACGGACCAGGCGCGGGCCCAGCAGCTCGTCGAGCGGGCTCGCGACTCCTTGCAGGCTGCCTATGAGGCGCTTGAGCCCGAGGAAGATATCGAGCTCGACATCGCCGAGACGCCGCCCTCGGGGGCGGCGCAGCGGGTGGACACCGGCGTGCCGGTCGAGACTCTGCAGCTTCTCAACGAGGCCCTGCTCGACATCCCCGAGGGCTTCCGCCTGAACAGCAAGCTGGAACGGGCGCGCACGCGCCGCCGCGAGTCCCTGCGCGACGCCGACGCCCGTGCCATCGACTGGGCCACCGCCGAGGAGCTGGCCTTCGCCTCGATCCTCGCCGACGGCACGCCCATCCGCATGAGCGGGCAGGACACGGTGCGCGGCACGTTCAGCCAGCGCCACGCCGTATTCTACGACACGGAGACGGACGAGCTGTTCACGCCGCTCACCGCGCTGCCGCAGGCGCGCGCCGCATTCGAGATCCACAACAGCCCGCTGTCCGAGGCGGCTGCGCTCGGCTTTGAGTACGGCTACAACATCCAGGAGCCGGAGCGCCTCGTGGTGTGGGAAGCCCAGTACGGCGACTTCATCAACGGGGCGCAGGTCATCGTGGACGAGTTCATCGTCTCGGCGCGCGCCAAGTGGGGGCAAACGCCCTCGCTGGTGCTGCTGCTGCCGCACGGCTTCGAGGGCGCCGGCCCGGATCACTCCTCTGCGCGGCTGGAACGCTTCCTCCAGCTTGCCGCCGAGACAAACATGCGCATCGCCAACCCGACAACGGCGGCCCAGTACTTCCACCTGCTGCGCCGCCAGGCCCGCCTGCTGGCAACGGACCCTCTGCCGCTCGTCGTGATGACGCCGAAGAGCCTGCTGCGCCACCCCGCGGTGGCCTCCTCGCTGCGCGAGCTGGCCGAGGGGCGCTGGCAGGCCGTCATCGACGACCCGCGCCCGGCAAAGGCCCGGAAGCCGGTGCGGCGGCTGGTCTTCACCAGCGGCAAGTTCTACTACGACCTCACCGCGAGCGACCTGGCACGCGACCGGGACGCGGTGGCGCTGGCCCGGGTCGAACAGCTTTACCCGTTCCCCGCCGAGCGCATCATGGACGTGATTACGGCCTACCCGGAGCTCGACGAGGTGGTGTGGGCGCAGGAAGAGCCGGCGAACATGGGCGCGTGGGAGTTCGTCCGCCCGCGGCTCGAAGAGCTCGTGGTGGGCCGCTGGCCGTTGAGCTACGTCGGGCGGCCCCGCAACGCCAGCCCGGCAGAGGGCTCGGCGGCCAAGCACGCCGAGAATCAGGCCGCGCTGATCCAGGCGGTCTTTGAAGGGCTGTAGATCCCGGCCGCGCGATGACGCGGGGGTCGCGCAACTTGTCTGCGACGCAGAGCAGGAGAGGAAACCATGCCAGTTGAGATCATCGTCCCAGACCTGGGCGAGTCCGTCACCGAGGCGACGGTTGCCCGCTGGTTGAAGCAGGAGGGCGACGCCGTAGCGGTCGGGGAGCCGGTCGTCGAGCTGGAAACCGACAAGGTCAACCTCGAAGTCGGCGCCGACAAGCCCGGCACGCTGGCGAGCATCCGGGTGCAGGCAGGTGAGGATGTGCAGGTCGGGGACGTGCTCGGCACGCTGGACGAGCGCGCGGCTGGCGCGCAGCCGCCCGCGCCGCCCCAGCAAGCGCCGCAGGAAGCGCCGCAGGAATCCGCCCCCACGCCCCCGCCGCCCGCCCGCCCCGGCGACGGCTCGCAGCGGGCGACGCCCGTCGCGCAGCGCATGGCCGACGAGCACGGCATCGACATCAACCGCGTGGAGACACGCGGGGGCCGCGTCACGAAGGATGACGTGCAGCGCTACCTCAACCGGCAGCGGCAGCCCGCCCCGGAGCCCCAGCCGGTCGCCCGGCCCGCTCGCCCCGGCGAGACGCGCGAGCGCATGTCGCGCCGCCGCCGCACCATCGCCCGGCGGCTCGTCGAGGCCCAGCAGACCGCCGCCATGCTCACGACCTTTAACGAGGTCGACATGAGCGCCGTGATGGAGCTGCGCGGCCGCCGCAAGGAGGAGTTCAAGGAGCGCCACGAGGTCAGCCTGGGGATCGTCTCGTTCTTCGTCAAGGCGGCGGTCGGGGCGCTCAAGCAGTTCCCGCGCCTCAACGCCGAGATCGAAGGCGACGACATCATCTACAAGCACTACTACGACATCGGCATGGCCATCGGCGACCCCGAGGGGCTGGTTGTGCCCGTCATCCGCGACGCCGACCGGCTGTCCTTCCCCGCCATCGAGCAGGCGATCCGCGGCTACGTGCAGCAAGCCGAGGAGGGAACGCTCGCCCTGTCTGACCTGCAGGGTGGCACGTTCACGATCACGAACGGAGGTGTCTTTGGCTCGCTGCTCAGCACGCCGATCCTCAACCCGCCGCAGGTGGGCATCCTGGGGCTGCACCGCATCGAGCAGCGCCCGATCGCGCTCGACGGCAAGGTGGTCATCCGCCCGATGATGTACACCGCTCTCAGCTACGACCACCGCATCGTGGACGGGCGCGAGGCCGTGCAGTTCCTGGTACGCATCAAGGAGCTGATCGAGGACCCGGAGACGCTGTTGTTGGAAGGATAAGGCGATGCGAGTCTCGTGGATATTGGCCGTGCTGGTGGTCGGCGTGGCGCTGACAGGGTGCCTGACGGACGGCGATGGCACGCCCGGCGGGCCAACGCCGGCCCCTGAATTCGGCGAGTGGATCGGTATGACCGGCTACCCGCTGGTGACGACCGAGCAGGTGGGCGACATTGCCGCGGGTGCGCGGGTTCGCGTGAGCCACGCGGAATTCCGGGACAACGCCTGGATCTACACGGTGGTTGCCGAGGACGAGGTGACAATCGCCGAGGCGACCGACGCGCAGCTCGAACTCTCGCCGGATGTCACCCCCGGCCCTACGCCGGCGAGCTGAGGGGTAGAC
>CAZDLX010000101.1:0-12882 GCA_964506005.1 uncultured Anaerolineae bacterium
GCCGGTATCGGGCTGGCTGATGTACAGCTCGTCGATGTTGACGCCGATCCGCTCGGAGTAGACCGGATCGAGGGCGTGCTCCATGTCGATAAAGGCGCAGATCCCGCCGAGCCGCTGCGCCTGCGCGATGATGTGCAGGCACAGGGTCGTCTTACCCGAGGATTCCGGGCCGTAGATCTCGGTGACGCGCCCGCGAGGCACACCGCCCACGCCGACCGCGAGGTCCAGTGACAGCGCGCCGGTCGGGATGACGTCGACCGTCAAGTGGGTCGACTCCCCGAGGCGCATAATCGCACCATCGCCGAAGCGCTTGGTGAGGTCTTTCAGGGTCTTATCCAGCGAAGCCAACCGGCCGTCGTCAGGCATCAGGGGCGCTCCTGTATATCTCCGAATCTTATAGTACGAGTGTTCTAAATCGTTCCCGTAGTGTACTTCATGTGGGGTAAAAAGGCAACTATTTCAACCCCTCCAAGAGAGCGAAAAACGAGGCCTGAAAGCGCGAAATTCACCCGTTTTGCTGGGCATAAGTCGCTGTCCAGCGCCACGCTATGTGACCTTCTTCACTATGTGCCGCGTGTATTTTCGGAGACAATGGAGGCTGCTCAGTAGGATAATCGCCGCCTCCGGGCGGATCACCTGAACGGAAGGTATAACGATGCGAGTCGGGAACGAAAAAAGACTTTGGCTGGCGCTGCTGGCCGCGCTTGTGGTCGCAAGTGCGGCGCTGGTCGTGCCGGTACGGGCGCTGGCTCAGGGTGACACAGAAGCCCCGGTTGCCTATGCCGTGCTGCTGTGGTCGCCGCAGTGCCCCCACTGCCACGCCTTCATTGAGAACGATTACCCGCTGATGAAGGAAGAGTTCGGCGAGCAGTTCCAGCTCCTGTTTGTCAACGTGCTGAGTGAGGGCGGGCGTGCTCTCGCCGTCGAGCTGTATGAGGCGTATGGCATCCCGGAGGACCAGCGCTACGTGCCCATGATGCTCATGGGTGAGCACGTGCTCGTCGGCGGCGTCGAGATCCCCCAGCGCGGCGGCGAGCTTATCCGCGAGGCGCTGGCGGCAGACGGCATCGCCCTGCCCAACGTTCCCGGCCTGCAGTCGGCCTACCAGGCGGCCCTCGGCCAGATGGAGGGGCAGCCAGAGTCTGAGACTACCGCTGAGGCACCTGTCGCCGCAGACGCGGCCGGAGCCTCCGCCGGCGCGGTCGGCGCGCGTATCGCCCGGGACCCCGTCGGGAATGGCCTCGCCATCGCCGTGTTGCTCGGTCTGGGTGCCAGCCTTGTGGCGGTCGTGGCGGCGGGTCTGCCGGCGCTGTCCACACCTGCGAAGCGCACCGCGCGCTGGCTTTCTGGCCCGGCGCGCCGCACCATTGCGGTGGTCGTGGCACTGGCGGGGCTTGGCGTGGCGCTGTCGCTGGTCGCAAAGGCAGGCGGTGGCGGGTTAGCGCTGGGGCTCGCCGCGCTGGTCGGGCTGCTGCTGCTGGCAGTCGCGGGCGCGCTCGTGCTGCCGGGTCGCAAGGAGCTGCCCGGCTGGCTCATCCCGGCGGTGGCGCTCGCCGGGCTGGCGGCAGCCGTTTACCTGGCCTATGTTGAGGTCGGGCAGCAAGAGGCGTTCTGTGGAGCAGTCGGCGACTGCAACACCGTGCAGCAGAGCCCCTACGCCACGCTGTTCGGCGTGCTGCCGGTAGGCGTGCTCGGCGTAACCGGCTACGTGCTGATCCTCGTGGCCTGGGCGGTGGCCCGGTGGGGCGAGGGGCGCACGCGCGATCTCGCGCAGGTCGCCCTGCTCGGTATGGCGCTCGGCGGGGTGGCGTTCTCGACCTACCTGACGTTCCTGGAGCCGTTTGTCATCGGCGCGACGTGTGCCTGGTGCCTTACCTCGGCGCTGGTGATGCTGCTCCTGTTGTGGCTGACAGCCCCCGCCGGGCTGGATGCACTGCGGAGGCTCCGCAGCCCGGCTCCGGCGAAGTCGTCAGGCCGGCAGCCGGCCTAGAAAAATAAAACGCCCCTGCATCGGCAGGGGCGTTTTTTTGTCGCAATGCGCTACGGGGCGGTGAAGTCCCGCAGCAGTGCGGCGAACTGCGGCTGGCGCAGGCGGCGCAGCGCCTGGCGCTCGATCTGGCGGATGCGCTCGCGCGAGAGGCCCATCACCTTGCCGACCTGCTCCAGCGTCTGCGGGACGCCGTCCTTGAGCCCGAAGCGCAGCCGCAGGATCTCGGCTTCGCGGGGCAGCAGGTCGTTCAGCACCCGCTCGACGGACTCCGACAAGTCGAGGGAGTGCAGCGCCTCATCCGGCCCGACGGAGTCCTGGTCCTCCAGGAAGTCGCCGAACTCGCTGTCGTCGCCGACGGGCAGCTCCAGCGGGATGGTCTGCGGGTTGGCCTCCAGCGTCTCGCGGACCTCGGCCGGGGCCATATCCAGGTGCAGCGCCAGCTCGCCGTCGCTCGGCACGCGGCCCAACTCCTGCTCCAGGATCTCGCTCGCCGTGTTGATGCGGCGGAGCTGGTCGGAGAGGTGCAGGGGCAGGCGGATGGTGCGCGACTTCTGCGAGAGCGCGCGGGTGATCGTCTGGCGGATCCACCAGCTTGCATAAGTGCTGAAACGGTTGCCCAGCGTGTGGTCGAACTTGTCAACGGCGATCATTAGGCCGACGTTGCCTTCCTGGATCAGGTCGGACATCGGCAGACCCTGGTTGCGATACCGCTTGGCGATGCTGACCACGAGCCGCGTGTTGGCCCGGCCCAGGTGCTCGCGGGCTGCCTGCCCATCGTCGACGAGGCTCTGAAGCTGGCGCACCTGCTCCCAGGGAAGATCGTCGTACGTCTCGAGAAGCTCCGCGGCCTGCTGGCCGCGCTTGATACGCTGCGCGAGGGCGACCTCCTGCGGGGCGGTCAGCAGGGGCTCAGAGGCCATCTGGCGAAAATAAAGGCTGACGGTATCGTCCGCAGGGATGTGATCAATGTTCTCAGGGGTCGCTTCCGCGCCGTCAAACACACCTTCGAGGACTTCCTGCCTTGCCAGGAATTCGTTAACGGCTTTCACACCACTCATGATACCTTCTCCTCCGTGACTCGCACCGCTAATGAAGGCGTAAAACTAGAGATAAAAGACCGGAGATATTGCGAACTGCTCACACTATACAACAAATATCCAAATTCTCAAGTATTTCTTTCACAAACTCATCTTACCCTACAGACGCCGTGAGCTGAGTCTGTCTTACACTCACCGTCTGATTTCTGCTAAGATTGTGTCGCTGTTTGGATTGGTCCTCTTGGCCACCAGCAAAAAGAGGGTCAGGGCCGTCCACCAGCCACCGTGCTGTGCCCGGCTTCTGGCTTCACTACATTAGATGCAGAGAGTCGCACTACGTTGCAGGGGTCAAGTGGGTTTGCTCATCAGGAGCCAAATTAACATCGTTGTGTTAAGAGCTTGTTAATGACACCTAAACTTTGTCCAAAAATTATACTGGAAGGCACCCGGCTGACGTTCAAGACGGAGATCGCCTTCACGCTCAACGAGCATCCGCGCGTCGTCGGCCCGCGCAGGTACCGCTATCACTCACCGCTGATCTCCGCCGAGTGGTGCGCGTTCACGAACTTTCCCTGGGGCCGCGGGCTGATCAACTTCGAACCCGGCGAAGAAGCGCAGGCGATGGAGACCTACCACACGTGGGCGCGTCTGTTCGAGCTGCAGCGCTACTACTCGTGGATTGTGGACCGCTTCCACATCTCGACGCGGGCCTACCAGCTTCAAACGCACGGGCGCGACTACCCCTTCCGCTGGCTGGAGCAGCGCCTTGCGCCGCTCGGGTTCCGGCTGGTCTTCGTCACCCGGACGCCGGAGTCGTTTGCCGCCGCCCGCGCGGAGCGGCTCAAGGTATCGGGCAACCCGTCCCAGTATGACGACCTGGCCCGCTTCGAGGCCGAGCAGGCGCTGATGGAGCGCCTCGTCGGGGAGTCGATGCTGCCGGTGCTGCGGCTGGACGTCTCCGACAACGACGTGCCGGCGGCGGCAGACCGCATCGCCGATTGGCTGGAAGCGACGGGCGGGCTGTACGCTCCGGGGTGACCTCACCCCCCAACCCCCTCTCCGTGCCACGGAGAGGGGGAGGTTGTGGCTGATAACGAAGCGCGGAGAATTGTCCCTCCGCCTCTGGATGGGGGGCGAAGGTGTTGGCTGCGGCGATTTCAGACACACGACGAACCATCCTCTTGCCCCCCTTGAGGGGGAAATGGCGTTGCGTAGCAACGTCAAAGGGGGTGAGCGACCGGTCTGGAGCATGACGCGGCAGTCTTCATGGCGGGGCGGGTCTCAGACCCGCCCCTACCGCTGCGTTTACGTCATCTATGTAGCTGCCAGGCCAAGCTCGCCCCTCGGAGGGATAGGATCGAGTCGCGTTTTCACGACGGGGGTGGGGTTCGCCCCCTACCCCTGGCGCCGATCCCAGAGCTGGCGGGTGAGCTCGGCGTGCCCGGCGTGCTGGGCAGTGTGGTCGAGTGCGTGGGCTAGCGCCCAGGCCACGGAGACCTCGCGTCCCTGCGGCGGCAGCTGCCGGAGCTGGGTCAGGTCCTGGAGCACCAGCCGCTCCAGAACGCGACGGCTCAGCTCCAGCGCGTCGTCGAGATGCCGCTCAAGCTCGGCCTGGCCGAGCCCCGCCGTTTCGAACTCGGCGCTGCGGTTGCGGTCGATGGGCTGCCGCCCCACGATCTCGCCGATCCAGTGGCGTTCTGCGCCCGCCACATGCACCATCAAGACGGCGAGACTGTTCGTCTCAGGGGCGGGCGCCCAGTCCAGGCCTTCGGCGGGCAGGCCCTCGGCTGCCCGTTTGATCATGTTGTGCAGCTCACGCAGGTGGTGAAAGTACGACTCGTAGGGCTCTCGCATCACAGTCTCCTCTCGTTCAGGGCGTGACCGCAGGAACCTGCGGGTATTCGTCGGGCAGAATGTTCTCTAAGTCGACCTGCTCACCGGCGCGGAAGTTGCGCAGATACCCCTCCTGCTCGCCCTGCGCCGGCCACAGCAGGTCGATGATGCGCGTGTCGAGGTTCGAGCCCGAACCGCCGCCAAAGCGCCACTGCTCCGCCGCCGGCTGCACGTCACGCACCCGCCACACGCCCGCCGAGGGGAAGCCCTCCTGCCCAAGCACCACCACAGCGAAGGCCCATTCCTCGGGGTTGCCCTCCAGCACGGTGCGCGGCACGCTGATCGTGACGCGGCGCTGCCCGGGGTTGGCGATGATGCCCGGCTCGGCGCTCGTCTCGACGGGGCCATCCTCGCCGGGTGTGTAGATGCCCGGCGTCCAGCCCTCGGCCCAGATGGCGACATCCCAGGCAAACTCGGGAGCCAGCGCGGCGTTACGGCCCGGCAGCAGCAGCCTCGCCCCGTTCCCCGCGCCGTCCTGGTCGACGTAGACGTCGATGGTCTGGATCGCCAGCCCGTTCGGCGAGCCCCACTCGTTCTCGACAGGGCCGCGGAACTCCAGGCGGAAAATCACGCTCTCCTCGTCGTAGCCCGCGCTGAAGCGCGTGATGTCGTACGCGCCCGCCCCGAACACGGCATCGGTGGGGTACTCGTAGACGCCGGGACCGTAGTCGTCGCCCTCGGGGTCCTCGACCTCAAGAAACACGTTGGGGATCGGCAGGTCGGGCACGACGGCGACCGCCGGGCCATCTGGCGGCAGCAGCGCGGTGTTCTGCTCGCCCTCGCTGACGACGAGCCGCACGTTCAGGCGGTCGCCGCTGTTGACGCCCGGCGCGAACTGCTCAAACGGCGCGGCGATCTCCAGCACGCCGCCCTGCGCGGCAGCCGGCAGCTCGACCGGCGTCTCGTCCTCGCCCGCCGGGACGTACTCGCCGCTCGCGTCGGGCGCGTAGACCTGCGCGGCGGGCTGGCCGTTTTCGAACGTCACCTCGACGAGGCGTTTCACGCCGAAGCCGAGCAGGTCGTCGCCGTAGCGCGGGTAGGCCGCGGTCTCGCCGGGGCCGGGCAGGTTGACGTAGAAGCCGAGCGTCGTGCCCGGCGCAAACGTCTCTGCCGCGTCAACGCGCAGGTAGAGCGTCTCTTCGTCGAAGCCGTAGGCCAGCCCCGTGACCCCATCCCCACCGACCTCGTAGAAGCCGGCGTCGGCCCACTCCGCCTCGCCCGCCACACCGTCAACGGTGGGCGAGATCAGCCCGGCGGGCTCGCGGGTGGGCTGTACAGCCGCCGCCGGGATGATGGGCACATACACCCAGCCGGGAACGTCGCGCTCCAGCGTCTGGTAGACCTGCTCCAGGTAGCTGCGGAACTGCCGGTCGAAGTCGCCGTCGTTGCCGGAGTCCTGGTCGGCCCCATACCACCAGAACCAGTCCGAGCCCTCGGCGATGTACATCGTCGTCAGGGCCTCGTCCAGCGTCGCCTCGTCGTAGTCGCCGCTGGTGATTGCCCGCTGCAGGGCCTCGCGGGTGCGGCGCAGGTACTCCCAGCCGAGGTTCTCCTCCTCCTCACCGATCCACGTGCTGAACGTGCCGTCGATCCACGAGCCGGGCCACAGGCTCTCAATGGGCGGCGGCTCGCTGCCTGCCTCCTCCAGCGCGGCGAGATACTCTGAGGGCGTGACGGTCACGATACTCTCGGACTCGGAAAGCAGGCGGTACATCTCGTGCAGGAACTCTTTGCCGTCGTTCTCGTAGTGCTCCCACGCGTTCTCGCCGTCGAGCAGCACCGTGACGAGGTGCGGCCCGTCGCCGGCCTCCTCCTCAAGCCGCGCGTGGATGTTCTCCAGCCGCGTCATAAAGTCGGCGGCAGCCTCCGCGCCGGGTGTGCCGGAGTACTCGAAGCCGACGAGGTCGGAGAGGCGCTTGTCGCGGAACAGGATCGTCACCGGGCCGCCGCGCGCGCCCTGCACGGTGTAGGGCCGGTACAGCACGTCCGCCTGCTGCACGGTGTCGTCGCTGCCGCGCGTGAAGCCGTCGAAGCCTGGCAGGCTGCTCGCCAGCACGTCCTCGTCGGTCGCGATCCACCGGAGGCCCGCCCGTGCGATCATCGTCACAACCTGCTGCGCGACGGAGCCCTCGGCGGGCCACATCCCGCGCGGCGGCTGGCCGAAGTGCTCCTCGTAGAACTCGACGCCAAGCTCCACCTGCGCGGCGGCGTCCTGCCCGTAGGTGAAGCGCCCGGGCAGCTCGGCTTCGGGCAGGGCCACACGCGCGAGGTCGCTGTCCACCAGCAGCGGCAGGATGGGGTGCGCGAACGGCGTCATGGTGACTTCGATCTGCCCGGCCTGCTGCATCGCGGCGTGCAGCGGGATGACCTCCTGCACAAGCCGCAGGTGCTCCGCAAACAGCACGGCCTTGTCCTCCTCGCTGAAGCCCTCGCTCTTCGCGACGAGCGCGGCGAGCGGTTCCTGCGCCAGCCAGTCGGGGTCCGTCCAGGCCAGGTTGAACAGCACCTGCAGGTCGCGGAAGTCCTGCTCGGCCCACGTATCGACGGCGTCCTCGCCGCGCATGCCGGCAAGCTCTACGTAGCGCGGGAAGCGGCTGACGATCTCCTCGTTTGTGTCGAAGAAGCGGTCGAGCAGGAACTGCTTGTCTTCATCCGTCAGCTCGGCGGCAGGAATCTCCGCCGTGGCCCAGTACAGGTCCTTCGCGCCGGCGCTGAGGTCGTCGAGCTGGCGGATCAGGCTGGGCGTGAGGTTGAACGTGGCGCGGATGTCCGGGTAGTCCTGGAGGATCGCGGCCATGTCCACGTAGTCCTTCGTCGCGTGGACGCGCACCCAGGGCCGCTGGTACAGCTCGGTCTCGGGGTCTTTGAAGTACACCGGCTGGTGCTGGTGCCAGATGATCGCGACGTAGAGCTTGCCGTCCTCGATGGTCATTGGCTCGCGCGCCTGCTCTCCCGCCTCCGCTGCCGGCTGAGTCTCCTGTTCCGGTTGTGGCTCCGGCACCTCGACGGTGGGCTGGGCGGTCGCCACCGCGTCTGTAGGCGGCGTCTCCGTCTGCACGGCGGCAGGCTGCGAGCAGCCGGCGAGCGCCAGCAGCACGAGCGCCAGCAGAACCCCGGTGTGAATGCGGTTGCTCATCGGTCACCTCACAGGTCAGCGATTAGCGGTCTCCCACGGCTTGGTTTTGCGGCGCTCCTGGATGAGCTCCCAGTAGTAGTAGAGCAGATCGGTGTCGCGCTCGTCGCCCCAGCGCATCGGCCCGCGGCTGGCCTCCAGCCCGATGCTCTCCCCGCGGCCCTGTTCCTGGGTGACGCCGACCTCGGTGCCGTAGTAGATGACCGGCGGGCCGGGCAGCCGCATCTGGGCAGCCGCCGCCTCGCGCAGCGCCGCCTGATCGTTACCGGCGATGTGCAGGAAGCGGTCGATATCGTGGCTGTCGAGAAACGTAGGCAGCAGGAAGTCGTCGTCACGCCAGTAGGCGAGGTGCCGCTCCAGGAAGATGTCGAACGCCTCACGAGTCCACTCCCCGGTGGCGAAGGTGCGCCGGAATGCTTCGGCCAGATGGAAGTCGAGCAGGCCGTCCATCCGCCCGACGTACTGCTTGAGCACCTCGGGCGGCTCGACGATCTCGCCGAAGATAAAGCACGCCGGGTTGACCGCCCTGCATGCTGCCCGGAAATCGCTCCAGAAGCCCGGGCCGGGGCCGCTGGCATGGTCGAGACGGTAGCCATCCACCTTAAACTCGCGCAGCCAGTACCGGGCGATGTCCAGCATCCACTCGCGGGCACCGGGATCGTTGAGGTTGACCTGCGGCATCGACGCGATGCCGAAGAATGTGCGGTAGCCGATGTCCTCGTCGTCGAAGTAGAACCAGGAGCGGTAGGCGCTGTCGAGCTTCGTCAGGGCGTCGCGGAATTTCGGGTGCTCGTTGGAGACGTGGTTGCAGGTCATATCGAGGATGACGCGGATACCCCGCGTGTGCGCCTCTTCGACGACCGCCCGCAGCGCCTCCTCGCCGCCGAGCCGCGGCTCGACGTGGTAGTAGTCAGTGGCATCGTAGCCGTGCACCGTCGGGCTGGGGAAGATGGGGCTGAGCCACAGGCACTTTATGCCCAACTCCGCGAAGTAGTCCATTTTGTCGGCGACGCCCCACAGCGTGCCGCCCATCGGGGCGCGCAGGTCGGTGCGCTGCAGCCAGTCGCGGCCCTCGCCAGGGTAAAAGCGGTCTACGAAGATGTGGTAGATCACCGCCTCGCGGGCCCACTGGGGCGGCCCCAGCCGGTCAACGTGATAGTTGAAGGTCTGCCCCGCCTGCGGATTGCCGAGCAGCCGCCCCTTCGGCAGCGAGTCGCCACGGAAGAAAGCGCGGGCAGAAACCTCCTGCGTGGCCTTGACCGCAGGCCAGTCTGCGAAGGCCTCCTCGCCCCCCTCCTGCCACGCGCCGATGCGGTAGCGCACCACGACACCCTCGGGTTGGCCGGGCAGCGTGCCCTCCCAGCGAGCGACGTACCCCCAGCGCAGGGTATCCCACTCGACGGCGACGCGTTCCAGCCGCACGACAGCCCCGTTTGACGCCTGCCCGTGCGAGCCGCCTGGCTCAGTGCCGTCGAGCGTGTAGTAGCAGGCCACGTGATCGGCGGCCTGCTCTGGCCCGAGCTTCACGGCGATGGTGACCGGCTCGCCGGGGTGCGGGTCTCGCGGGGAGATGTCGTAGGCGTGCTGCACGCCGGTGTTCGAGGCTCGGTGGTAGACGAGCTTGAGGTCGTCGGTTGCGAAGGTGCCGAAGATGAAGTCTTCCACGCTGAATTCCTATCTCCTCCAGTTAAGCGTTGCGGTGCTAAGACGACGTTGACCAGTGTTCAGCATCCAGTTTGACCCCTGCCTGCTGGCGGAGAGAGGAGTGGGATTCCGGCTCTGGTTCACCCGCTGCGAGGCCCACTCGCGCGTGAAAAGCTCGTCCACGAACGCGGCGAACTTCACGGATGCTGTCATTCGTGTGATTCGTGCCATTCGTGGACGATTGCTGGTTCGACGATACGGGGCCGCGAGCTAACCCTTCACCGCGCCGGCAGTCAGGCCCCCGACGATCTGGTCCTGGAGCGCCAGGTAGATGATGACCACCGGCAGCGA
The DNA here is from genome assembly GCA_964506005.1 of uncultured Anaerolineae bacterium. GTDB lineage: Bacteria > Chloroflexota > Anaerolineae > Aggregatilineales > UBA3940 > UBA3940. The sequence goes on from CAZDLX010000101.1 coordinate 10,049, forward strand.
GCCGAGCAGCGCGCCGGCGGCGAAGATGCCCCAGTTCTGTGTGAACGCATCCGACACAAACAGGTACAAACCGACCATCAGCGTGTACTGGTTCACGTCTTTCAGCAGCACGCTGGCCAGCACGAACTCGTTGTACGAGGCGATGAACACCAGCAGCCCGACGATCACGATGATCGGGCGGGCCAGCGGGACGATGAGCCGCCAGAAGATCTGCCAGTGGGTTGCCCCGTCCACCAGCGCCGACTCGTCGATGTCACGCGGGATGGAGTCGAAAAAGCCCTTCATCAGCCAGATCTGGATGCCCATCTGCGTGCCGAGGTACGTCAGGATCAGCGGCGCGTGCTGGTTCAGCCCCAGCCAGGGGATGTAGGTGCCCAGCGTCTGGAACAGGTAGAAGATGGCGACGAACATCAGCAGGGTCGGGAACACCTGCACGAGCAGCAGCGCGAGCAGGAGCTGGCGACGACCTGCGAAGCGGAAGCGGGAGAACGAGTACGCGCTGAGCATGATGGAGAACAGCCCCAGCAGGGACGTGATGATCGATACCTTGAGCGAGTTCAGCAGCCAGGAGCGGAACGGCGACAGTGGGTTCGTGAGCAGGTCGGTGTAGTTCTTGGTGGAGAGATTGTCCGGGATGAGCTGCTGCGTGGCCAGGTTCCCCGTCGGGTTGAACGAAGCCGAGATCACCCAGATCACCGGGAACAGCGCGAAGACGATGGCAATCAGCGCGACGAGCAGGCGCAGCACAAGCCCCAGGCGGCGCTGGCCGCTGATGGACGTTCTGCGCTCGCGCGCGGGTGCGGTCGCCCTTGGCTTGGGAGTCTCCTTGACCTGCGTTGCGTCAGACACTTTCAGACACCTCCTCCCACTGCCGCGTGACCCTGAACTGGATGAGCGTGAGGATGGCCACGATGGCGAAGATCACGACCGTCACCGCAGCGGCATAGGCGTAATCGGAACCGCGCCCGCCCTCGAAGGCGATGCGGTAGGTATAGCTGATCAGGATGTCGCTGTGCCCTGCTGGCGTGGGCGACCCGGCAATCGGCGGGCGGCCCTCGTTGTAGCCGAAGATCACCGTGAAGTTGTTGAAGTTGAACACGAACGAGGCGATCAGCAGCGGTCCGACGCTGACGAGCAGAATGGGCAGCGTGATGTTCCAGAAGCGCTGCCAGGCATTGGCGCCATCCACGGCAGCCGCGTCGTAGACGTCATCCGGCACGCTCTGCAGCGCGCCGCTTGAGATCAACATCATGTACGGGTAGCCGAGCCAGAGGTTCACCAGCAGGATGCCGACCTTCACCCAGAACGGGTGAGTCAGGAACGGCGGGAACCAACCTACCAGGTCGCCGATGGTCGTGGCCAGCACGCCGACGAACGGATTGAGCATGCCGCGCCAGATCAGAACGCCGATGATGCCCGGCAGCGTGTACGGGATGATCAGCAGCGACCGGATCAGCTTGCGGCCCGGCAGGATGGGGTCGTTGAACGCCATCGCCAGCAGCAGGCCCAGCGCGAATGTCGTCAGCACCGAGAGCAGCGCGAAGGCAATCGTCCACAGGAAGATGCGGATGAACGGCCCTCGGAAAGCAGGGCTGGTAAACAGGCGTTCGTAGTTGTACGTGCCAACCGTGACCTGGTAGCCGGGGAACAGGTTCTCGCCTTCCTCGTTGATGAAGAAGCCCCGGTTCTCATCCGCCACGTAGGTGCCGCCCTCGACGTGATCGATGATGGCGTCGCGCTCGTTGTCGTACTCGAAGCGGGGGCGCAGAGAGGCGGCCTGCCGCGTGTTGCGGATCTGCACGGCTTCGTCTTCCTGGCCGAACTGCACGCCGTTTAGCTGCTCCAGCGAACGGAACAGCTCACCGCCCGTCAGCCGCCGGTATTCGCCTACCGCCGTGGGGAAGCCGTCCTCGTCAACTGCGCCGACCTCCTCAACCGATTCAGCTTCGGCGATGGGCTCGTCAGGCAGCGCCCAGAACTCCTCGCCCGCTTCGTTCGTCAACCACAGGCCAAACTCGCCTGCATCGTTCCGGTAGGCGGCCCACGCAAACGTCGGCCCACCTTCGGGCAGGTACAGCCGGTCCTCAAGCTGGTTGATCACCTGCTGCTTCGAGAGGATGTGCCCGCTGCTGTAGTTAGTGAACGACGAGTAGATGGTAAAGACGATGGGGAACACGACGATCAGGATGATGATCGCGATGGCCGGGAGCTGCCATCGCATGGCGGCCAGACGCGGGTGGAGGTTGAAGTAGTTGACAAGCAGCGTGATGACCGCGATCGGAATAGCCAGCGGCCAGACGCCATCGCGCAGCAGCACGTACAGCAGCCAGATGGCGAGCGCATCGACGACCGCCAGGCCCAGCAGCCGCAGCAGATACCCCAGAACATTTCGGGATGGGGAGGTCAGGGGCTCTTGCGAGCCCCCGACCAGAACGTCATTCGTCATGGCTGATTACTCCTCAGCCGGTACTCAGAAGACGCGCTTGCAGGTCAGTCTTACTGTTCCGTCACGCCGATCGCGTCACGCACCTGCTGTGCCGCGTCGGTCATTGCCTCTTCGGGTTCCAGGTCGCCACCGATGATCAGCTCCTGCGCGCCGCCCCAGGCCGACCACACCGCACTCATCTCGGGGATGGCGGGCATCGGGCGAGCATCGCCGCCGACCTCGGCGAAGGCCTGCAGGTCCTCGTCCTCGACGCGCTCAAGCGCCGGGATGAACGCCGGCGGACGGCCGCCAGCCTCGTAGAGCTGGTACATCACATCCTCGGTGGCCACGAACTCGGTCAGGAAGGCCTGAGCGAGCAGCGGGTCCTCAGAGAACGGGCTGATCATGA
>CAZDLX010000102.1:0-12879 GCA_964506005.1 uncultured Anaerolineae bacterium
TCGGGTCGCGCTGGCCGAACGCCTCCAGCGTGATGCCCTGCCGCAGATCGTCGATGGCGGTCAGATACTGCCGCCACTCGCCGTCGATCACGGACAGCATTAGGGCGCGCTCGTACGGCATGAGCTGTTCCTCGCCGATGGCGAAGATGCGCCGCTCGGCGCGGGCCACCGGGTCGAGCTCGGGGTCATCGCCGCCGGCCTTGCCGGGCGGCTGCTGCCGCGCGATGTCCAGCAGTTCGTCCACCCGCTGCAGCAGCGCTTCGACGAGCTCCTCCGTCTCCAGCTCGCCGAGCACCTCGATGAAGGCGTTCTGCAGCGCCCCCGAGATATCTCCCTGGAGCCGCTGCTGGGCTTCGGGCAGCGCCGTGCCCTTGCCGAGGGTCGTCACGAGATCGCGGCGAGCGCGCTCCAGCCGCTCGACCAGCTCACCCCACAGCTTGTCATGCGCACTGGGGCGCAGATAGCCGGTGTAGCGCTTGAGGGTGTCTTCCAGCCGGCCGGTGAAGGCATCCCAGCCTTCGATGCCCTGTGGCGTCACGGCGGGCAGCACGGGCCACACCGGCACGATCCGCAGGATCTCCGCATACAGCATGCGGAGATGGTAGCCCTCGTCCATGCCGTCGAGCACCAGCTCCCGCAGCGACTCGAGCAGTTCCTCGCTGTCGGTGATGGCCAGCAGCTCGCGCAGAGTCTCCTCGTCGGGGCGCGGGTAGAAGCTCAGCGTGCGCTGAACCGCGCCGCGCGTGTTGACCTCACCGGTCTCCAGGTTGGAGAAGTCGGTGATGACGCTCTGCAGCTCGCCCTCAGCCCAGGCCTCGTAGCCGTCGCGCAGGCGGCTGATGATCCGCTCAAGCGTCTGCTCGATGAAGCGCCGCACCAGCCCGTCGAGGTCGCCACCGTCGCCGGTCAGGATGGCGGTGCGCTCGTCGTACACGATCTGGCGCTGCCGGTTCACCGCCTCGTCGTACTCGACGAGATTCTTGCGGATGTCAAAGTTGTAGCTCTCGAAGCGGCCCTGCGCCTGCTCGATGGCATTACTCAGGATGCCCGCCTGGATCGGCATATCCTCGGGGATGTTGAGACGTTCCATCAGCCTGCGGGTGCGCTCGCCGCCGAAGCGGCTCATCAGCTCGTCTTCCAGCGAGAGGAAAAAGCGCGACGAGCCGGGGTCGCCCTGGCGCGCGGCGCGTCCGCGGAGCTGGTCGTCGATGCGCCGCGCCTCGTGGCGCTCCGTGCCGATAACGTGCAGGCCGCCCCGTTCCCACACGCGGCGGCGATCCTCGCGGCAGTCCTCGCGGATGGCCTGGATCTCCCCAATGAGCGACTCGGGCAGCGCCGGGATGCGCGCGGTGATACGCTGCGCCTCGTCCAGGTCGTCGGAGAGCACCGCACGGATGAGGGCCGCACGCGCGTTATAGTGGCGCTCGAACAGCCGCCGTGCCAGCGTGTCGATGAGCCCGGACTGGCCGAGCAGGCCGCTAAGCGAGCGGTACTCCTCCAGCCGGTACTGGAGGTCGGGGATCAGCGCGAGGGGGATGTTGTTCTCCTCGGCAATCTGCCGCGCCCTCTCCAGGCGGCTGGCGTCGATGTTGCTCAGGTCGATCTGCTGGGTAAGCTTGACCAGCGTCTCGTACGGGATGTCGGCATACGCCGCATCGCCGCGCGCGTCCTCGACAACCGCGCCGAGAATATCGTCGACGTTTGCCTTGCGCGCCAGCTCACCCTGCGCCTCTACTACCCAGTCGACGAGCGCCTCTTCCAGCTTCGGGTTCGAGCGAGCCTTCTGGCGGGCGCTCTCCAGATTGCCCTCGACGACGTCGGCGACGATCTCGCGGAACGAGATCGCGTCGAACAGCGCCTCGGCGAGGTACTTGGCGGCGAGGCCTTCTGGGTTGCCGCCCAGCAGAATGTCGGTGCCGCGGCCCGCCATGCTCGTCGAGATCGTGATCGCGCCCGAGCGCCCCGCCTGCGCGACGATGAGCGCCTCGCGCTGGTGGTTCTTGGCGTTCAGCACCTCATGATCGAGGCCCATCTTCGTCAGGATGCGGCTCAGCTCCTCCGACGCCTCCACCGAGCCGGTGCCGACCAGGATCGGGCGGCCCCGTTCGTGGATTTCCTTAATCTCCTGCGCAACTGACTGGAACTTCCCGTTGATCGACTGGTAGACCTGGTCGGGGAAGTCCACGCGCTGGAAGAAATCCGCGCCGTTGTCACTGCCGGGGTAGCGGTAGGTTACGGCGGTGATGCCTTCGTCGTAATCCCAGGTGGCCATATCGGGGATCGCCTCGCCGATGCGCTCCTTACGCGCCTCAAGCGCCCCGTTCTGCGCCTGGTACTCGACGTTAGTCGGGATGGCGACGACGTCCAGCTTGTAGACCTCGTCGAACTCCTCCGCCTGCGTAACCGCCGTACCCGTCATACCGGCGAGCTTCTCGTACATGCGGAAGTAGTTCTGCACCGTAATCGTCGCGACGGTCACGTCCTCGCGGCGGACGCTCACGCCTTCCTTGGCCTCGATCGCCTGGTGCAGGCCCTCGCTGTAGCGGCGGGAGGGCATCGGGCGGCCCGTCGTCTGGTCGATCAGGATGACGTGCCCGTTCTGCACGATGTAGTCTTTGTCGCGCTTGAACTGGTACTTGGCCTTCAGCGCATTCTCAAGGTAGTGCACCAGCTCGTAGAACTGCGGGTCGTAGATGCTCTGCCCGGCTTCGCTGTCAACCTCCGGCACCAGTCGCTCGATCTTCTCGATGCCGCGGTCGGTCAGCGAGACGGTCTGCGTCCGCTCGTCGATGACGTAATCGCCATCCGGCTCCTCGGTTTCGAGGTCGGTGGTATTCTGGCGCAGGCGTGCCTTCTCGACGATCTCCGCAAAGCGCGCGTACATGGCGGAGGGCTGCCCCGCCGGGCCCGAGATGATCAGCGGGGTACGGGCGCCGTCCACGAGCACCGAGTCAACCTCGTCGACGATGGCGTAGACGTGCTCGCGCTGCACCACGCGCGCAGGGTCGATGGCGGTGTGATCGCGCAGGTAGTCAAAGCCGAACTCGGAGGCGGTGCCGTAGGTAATGTCGGCCTGGTAGCACTCCTGGCGCAGTGTGGGCCGCCAGTGGACGAGACGCTCGTCCTCCAGCTCCCCGCCGGGGTCCACGTAATCAGGGTCGTAGATAGCCGACTCCTGCTCCTTGCCGATGGCAGCGGTTGACAGGCCCAACAGATGGAAGATGGGTCCCATCCAGCCGCCGTCACGGCGGACGAGGTAGTCGTTCACGGTGACGAGGTGCGCGCCGCGCCCGGTGAGCGCGTTAAGGTACAGCGGCAGCGAGGCGACGAGCGTCTTGCCCTCGCCGGTCTTCATCTCCGCGATCTTGCCCTCGTGCAGCACCATGCCGCCGATGAGCTGGACATCGTAGTGGCGCAGCCCGGTGGCGCGCCGGGAGGCCTCGCGCACGGCGGCGAACGCCTCCGGCAGAATCTCGTCGAGCACCTCCCGCTCGGCGGCGCGCCGCTCGTCGCGGTCCTCGATGCCTTCGACACGCTCGCGCACCCGCTCCTTGAAGTCTTCGGTAAGCTCGCGCAGCTCCGCATCGGAGCGAGCTTCCATCTCCGGTTCCAGCGCATTGATCGCCTGCACGATCTCGCTGTAGCGGTTTAGTTCGCGTTCGTATGGATTGCCCGCCAGGGCATTGATAATCCGTTTAAACATAGGGGCCGCTCATCATCTCACAGTCCAGAATGGTCACGCATAGCATACCGCAGCGGGCAGGCCTCTGCTAACGAGTGGCATGCCGCCCGCACTATAACCCCGTTAGAAATCGCCCTGGCACACCGAGAAAAACCTAGCACGCCTGTGCTATGATTGTAGTGTGAAACGTTCGAGGAATCGCAGCACTGGGAGGGCGTATCGTGGCAGAACTGCCGTACATGAGCAAGGCACAGCTGGTGGAGACTCTGCGGGCGGAGCGCGCCCGCTGGGAGGCGCTCATCGCTCAGCTTGACGAGCAGGCGCTGACGCAGGAGGGTGTCGACGGCGACTGGTCGATCAAGGACGTGATCGCCCATCTCATGGGCTACGAGAAGTGGATGGCCTCGAACCTCAACCCGGCGGTCGAGCCACCCCCGGACTTCCCGCCAGAACTCGACGCGTCATCAGCCGACGAGCGCAACGCGTGGATCTACCAGGTCTATCACGACCACTCGCTCGACGACATTCTGGACGACTCCCGGCGAACGTTCGAGGGGCTGGTCGAGGGCGTTGAGAGGCTGACCGATGAGCAGATCAACGCGCGAATCATGATGACCGAGGAGGGCGATCTGATACCGGCGCCGCCCGATGCTGACACGGCAGACCTCTGGCCGTTGTGGAAGTGGGTCGCCGACCAGAGCTACGAGCACTACCCGCAGCACATCGACACACTCCGCGCGTGGGTAGAGGAGCAGCAGTAGGAGACAAAAAGGGGTCCAGCGTGCTGGACCCCTACACCTGTTGCCGTCCTGTACGCTCGCCAGCGTCCGGCGAACTAATCCGCAGCTGTCGGCACGGCGTCTTCGCGCCTGACGCCGGCCATCATCAGGCCCAGTTCCTTGGCGTCCGCCTCACCCCGCTTGACGATGCCCATAATCTGCCCCTCGTAGATCACCGCGATGCGGTCGGAGAGGTTCTGGATCTCGTCAAGGTCCTCGGAGATCAGCAGCGTAGCGGTACCTTCGCTCCGCTGCGCGACAAGCTGCTGGTGGATGTATTCCATCGCGCCGATGTCCACGCCGCGGGTCGGCTGGGCAGCCACCAGCACACGCGGGCTGCGGCTCAGCTCACTGGCCAGGATCAGCTTCTGGATGTTGCCGCCCGACAGATTCTTGAGCGGCGTATCACGCGAGGGCGTTTTAACGTTGAACGCCCGGATCATCTCGTCGGCGCGCTTGGCGATACTGGCGAGGTCCAGAAAGATGCCCTTCGCGTACGGGGGCTTCGTATGGTCGCGCAGGATGATGTTCTCGGCGCAGGTAAAGTCTCTCACGCCGCCATCCCGCATACGCCCCTCAGGGATATAGGACAGCCCCTTGTCGAGCAACTCGCCAGGGGCCAGGCCGGTGACGTCCTCACCCTCAATATAGACCTTACCCTGCGTCGCCTTGCGCAGCCCTGCGATGACTTCGGCAATCTCGCGCTGGCCGTTGCCCGACACGCCGGCAAGACCGAGGATCTCGCCAGCGCAGACCTCCAGCGACACGCCGCGCAACCCCGGCACACCGGGCTTCTCGCTGTCCGCCCACACGTTCTCCAGCACCAGCCGGCAGTCGCCGACCTCGGTCTCAGGGCGCTCCACCCGGAGCAGCACCTCGCGGCCCACCATCAGGCGAGCCAGCTCCTCACGAGTGGTGCCTTTGGTTTCCAGCGTGTCGATCACCGCGCCGTCGCGCAGCACCGTCACGCGGTCGCTGATGGAGAGCACCTCGTGCAGCTTGTGGCTGATGAAAATGATGGAGTGCCCCTGGCTGACCAGCTCGCGCAGTACGACAAACAGCTCGTCGACTTCCTGCGGGGTGAGAACGGCAGTGGGTTCGTCCAGCACCAGCAGCGCCGCGTCGCGGTATAGAGCCTTGATGATCTCAATGCGCTGCTGCTCGCCGACGGCAAGCTGCCAGACGAGCTCGTTGGGGTAGACACGCAGGCCGTACTGCTTCGACAGTTCTGTGATACGCGCTGACACGCGGTCCAGGTCGAGCACCATGCCGCGCGATGATGGCAGGCCAAGCGCGACGTTCTCCGCAACGCTGAACTCCGGCACCAGCATAAAGTGCTGGTGAACCATGCCAATGCCGCACTCGATGGCGTCAGATGGCGACGAGATCTGCACGGGCTGCCCGTTGATCAGGACCTCACCTTCGTCCTGCTGGTACAGGCCGAACAGGATCTTCATCAACGTGCTCTTGCCCGCGCCATTCTCGCCGAGCAGTGCGTGGATCTCACCCGCCCGCACGTCAAAGTTGACGTTGTTATTGGCCAGGACGCCGGGGAAGCGCTTGGTGATGCCGCGCATCTCGAGAGTCTGGACACGCTGGCCGGCAGATAGGTGTTTCGTTTCAGTCATCGATACCTTCTCTCAGAACTTGTCTGCAGTCGGAGCGGGCATCTCCCCTGCTCATGTAGGCGGTGGCAGGGCCGGGGCGCCTGGCCCCGGCACCTGTCACCGAACCATGTTCAGACTTCAGCCGTACCGGTGCTTACTCGACGACGTCGACCGTGATCGACCCGTCGATGATGCCCTGGACGGCCTCATCGGCGGCGGCACGCACGTCATCAGGAAGCTCGTACGCGTCGTTGTAGACGATCTCCAGGCCGCCGTTCTCCAGCGTGATGGCGAAGGCCTCGCCGCCAAGCTGGCCGTTCTCGATGCGGTCGAAGATCTCACGCAGCACGACTTCCCAGCGATAGACCTGGTTGGCAACCACGATGTCGGGGGCCAGCGAGGTCTGCTCGGCCTGGGTGCCGAACCACAGGACGCCGTTCTCCTCGGCAACGCCGACCGCACCCACGACCATCTGCGCGGTACCGGTCAGAACGTCAGCGCCACCCTGGATATGGGTGTTGGCCGCCTCAGCCGCCAGCGCCACGTCGCTGAAGGAGCCGATGTAGTTCTTGTTCACCGTCGCGTCGGGGTTCTGAGCCAGCACGCCGAACTCGAAGCCGTCCACGTACAGCTTGGCGTCACCGGTCTCGACCGGGCCAACCACGCCGATGGTGTTGCTCTCGCTCAGCATGGCGCCAATCACGCCCAGGACGTAGCCGCCCTGCTCGGAGCGCGCCTCATAGGCGAAGACGTTCTCGATACCCTGGTCCTGGAACGTGTCAACCGTGGTGCCCCACGCAAACGGCAGGTCGGGGAAGTCCGGCGCGATCTCGACCAGCGAGGTGCCGTACTGCGAGCCGTGCGCGATCACGAGGTCGTAGCCCTGCGAGGCGTAGTCACGGATGGCTGCCGCGGCGTCGTCCACCACAAACAGGTTCTCCGAAACCACAAACTCGAAGTTCTCCGCGCCCCGCTCCTCCTGAATGGCCAACAGCGCGTCATTGATGCTCTGGCTGAAGGCCAGGTCGTTGGTCGTGCTCGGGGTCACGACGGCCACACGGAAGGGGCCATCCTCAGCGGCGGGCTCTTCGGCCGCGGGCTCCTCCGCAGCGGGTTCTTCCGCGGCGGGCTCTTCGGCTGCGGGCGTTGCGGCCTGCGGCTGGCAGGCAGCCAGCGCCAGGACGAGCACCAGGGCGAGTGCTAGAAAGATGCGGTGCAGCTTCATGGACGTTCTTCTCCTTTTGTGAAGAGTGACTAAGTCAGGTTGCAGGGCTGCAAACAGCCTCCCGAACAAGACTGACGGTCGAGACTCACAACGTATGAACTAAAACCTCAGATGGCCGTACCTCCTCGGGCCGTAGGCCCCTCACTCGACGGTGCGCTCAGTGCCCGCCGCGCTCGAACACCTTGCTCAGTGCAGCGGGCTGGTGCACGCGCTTCACGGCGAAGATCAGCGCGAGGATTGTGAGTATGTAGGGCATCATGACGGCGATATCGGACGGGATCGGGATGCCAAGCACCTGCACCCACAGCTGGAGGGCGTTCACCAGGCTGAACAGCAGCGCCCCGCCCAGCACGCCAAACGGGCGCCACGCGCCAAAGTATACAAGCGCCACGGCGATGAAGCCCTGCCCCGCCGTCATGCCCTGCTGGAAAACGTTCAGCAGGCCGATGGACAGCGACGCTCCGGCGACGCCTGACAGCAGACCGCCCATCGTGACCGTGAAGTAGCGGACTTTTTCCACGCTGACGCCGAGGGTATCGGCGGCCTCGGGGTTCTGGCCGACCGCACGGATCTTGAGCCCGATCGTCGTCTGCGTCATGACGAACCACGCGACCGGAACCAGCAGGAAGGCGATGTAAACCAGGATGTTGTGGCTCAGGAAGATGGTGTCGATGGCGCGCAGGAACGGGCTGCCGCTCTGCTCAAGCGCCGGGATCGAGATGGTCGGGAAGCCCCGCGCCGTCTCCACGGTGCCAAGCAGCTTCTGGAACAGCAGCTCGCTCATGCCCAGCCCGAACAGATAGAAACCAATGCCACTGATGCCCTGCTCGGCTTTGAGGGTGACACTGACGACGGCCATCGCCAGGCCCATCAGCGCGCCGACGACCATCGCGGCGAGCAGCCCGAGCCAGGGGTTGCCGGTCTGGAAGTTCACGTAGAAGCCGGCGAAGGCGCCCATCAGCATCTGGCCTTCGACACCGAGGTTGAGCACACCGCTGCGCTGGCCAAAGGCCTCACCGATGGCGGCGAACAGGTACGGGGTGGCCAGACGGACGCCTGAAGCCAGGATTCCGACGATAACGGTAGCGGAGAATAACTCAGCGATCATTGGCAGCCTCGAGTTGGGTTAGTGTGGGTGCGGCTGGCGGGCCTTCAGCGGCCTGTGCAAGCTGGCGGCGGCGGGCAGCCCGGCGGCGCCAGAGATCGCTCGAGACGACGAACACCACGACCAGGCCGTTCAGCGCCGTAATCAGCGCCGCGGGGACCTGCACCGCACGCTGCATGCTGTTCGCGCCGACGAGCAGCGCGCCGAAGAAGAACGCCGCAGGGATCGTGCCCAGCGGGTGGAGCTGGCCAAACAGCGCCGCCACGATGCCGTTAAACCCGGCACTACCTGTGAAGCCCGTCGCCGAGCCGTCAGTCACCATACGGTGGTTTAGACCAAGCACCTGGATCGCGCCGCCAAGCCCGGCGAAGGCGCCGCTCAGGGCCAGTGCCAGCACGATGTACTTCTTTGTGTTGATACCCGCATAGCGCGAGGCATCCGGGTTCAGGCCCACCGCGCGGATCCGGTAGCCAATGGTGGTGCGCCACAGGAAGATGTAGACCAGCACGGCCAGCACCACGGCGATGAACGCGCCCGCGTGCAGGCGAGTCGGCACGAGCCGGGGCAGGTCGAAGGCGGGGGACAATCTCATCGTCTGCGGGATGCGCGATGCCGCCCCGAACTGGTTGGGGTCGATCATCGGGCCGCGGAGCAGGAAGTTCATGAGCTGCACGGCGATGGCGTTGAGCATGACCGTGCTGAGAATCTCGTTCACGCCGAAGTAGGCTTTCAGCGCGCCCGCGATGCCCCCGTAGAGGCCGCCTACGAAGAAGCCGAGCAGCATGCAGATCGGGATGACGACCTCACCAGGCCAATTGGGCACGGCAAGAGCGAAGGCCGTCGCGGTCAGCGCCCCGGTGATGAACTGCCCCTCGCCGCCGATGTTGATCACACCGCCCCGGAAGGCGATGCAGATCCCTAACCCGACGAACAGAAGCGGCGTTGCCTTGACGACGGTATCTGCCAGGGCGTTTGTGCTGCCGAAAGCCCCGTTGACCAGTGCCCTGTAGGACACGATGGGATTCGCACCGAGGATCTGCAGCATCACGGCACCCACAAGCAGGGCGGCCAGGACAGCCAGGAAGGGTGTCAGAGCGGCCAACGCAGTGCCCAATCGTGGGCGTTTCGCTATCATAAGCGCCTCCTAGAAAGACGACGTATACGGGCGCGTGCTAGCTGTAATCATCCCAGTAGTTACGCTTACCCCGCTTTTCCACTTCACCTTCACGCCCACGCCGGTGGATCTGGTCAAAACCCTCGGGTTTAATGGTCATCCGCTCACCGGAAACCAGACCAGCGACACCCTTCTGGAGACCTTCCTCACGACCCGGCCGCTCCAGGTAGCGCAGGAGCTGCGCCTCGTCGCGCACATAGCCATCCTCAGGTTCGGTGTAGGTGGTGATGAAGCCTTCGTAATTGCGCAGGACGACCTTGTTCGGCCCGCGGCTGATGACGTATTCTGGCATGACGGGGATCTTGCCCCCGCCGCCCGGCGCGTCAACGCAGTACGTCGGCACCGCGTAGCCCGACGTATGGCCGCGCAGATGCTCGATAATCTCCAGGCCAACGGACACCGGCGTGCGGAAGTGGCCCGCCCCCTGCACCAGATCGCACTGGTAGAGGTAGTAAGGCCGCACACGGTTCCTGACGAGCTTGTGGACGAGCTCCATCTGCACGGCGGGGTGATCGTTCACGCCGCGCAGCAGCACGGACTGGTTGCCGAGCGGGATGCCAGCATCGGCGAGCTTGGCAAGGCCACGGCTCAGTTCGGGCGTAATCTCGCGGGCGTGGTTGACGTGAATGTTAATCCACAGCGGGTGGAACTGCCGCAGCATCTTGACCAGGCTGTCCGTAATGCGCTGCGGAAGGAAGATCGGCACACGTGAGCCGATGCGGATGATCTCAATGTGCGGGATCTCGCGCAGCTGTGCCAGCAGGTTCTCCAGCATCCGCTCGGGCATGGTCAGCGGGTCGCCGCCGGACAGCAGCACGTCGCGTACCTGCGGCGTATTCTTCAGGTACTCGATCTGTGCCTCGTGATCGGTGCGGCTGAAGTTCGCCGTCGGGTCGCCGACGACACGGGAGCGGGTGCAATAGCGGCAGTAGCTCGCGCACTGCGTCGTGACGAGCATCAAGACGCGATCGGGGTAGCGGTGCACGAGCCCCGGCACCGGCGAGTGGGCATCCTCGGAGAGAGAGTCCGCCATCATCGAGTCAAACGCGACGAGCTCGCGCCCCTTGGGAATGACCTGGAGGCGCACAGGGCCATTCGGTTCCGGCTCAAGCAGGCTGGCAAAATAGGGCGTGATATCCACGCGGAACTTCTCGTCCGCGCTCAGACCTTCGATCTCCTCCGGCGTGAGCTCGATGACCTGGCTGAGCTCCTCGACCGAGTTCAGGCGGTTGCTCAACTGCCAGCGCCAGTCGTCCCATTTCTCCTGCGGCACGTCCGCCCAGAGAGCCGGGCGCGGCGTATAAACCAGCGCGCCGTCCTCTGGCTGCTCGTCCAGGATCTGACGGTCCGTCGGTGTTGTCACGGCCATAACTTTAGTTCCCCTCTCCTCTTGGATGCGCAGTGTCCGCATTAACAGCGTGGTAGTACGACGAGAATAGCACACTGCATGAGCCTCCACCAAACGCGTGTGAGGAGGCCTGAGGGGAAAGGGAAAATTCGGTGAAAACCGTACTCGCACCAGCCAGTGGATTGCTCCTCGCGTGCGGGCCGCGCCATCCTGGGGCTACACTTACCCCGCGGCGCTCGGCGCGTCGGCAGAGATGGCGCAATGGGATGCTCACAGGGCACGGACGTATGCTCCTGAGCCTCACCGGCGACCTGCCCGGCATGCTTTACCCGAGCCGGATTCGTCAGCGTACCGGATATTTTAGTAGCAAGTTGGAATAAAGACAACGCCCCGGTGGTCCATGTGACAGATGGCACACCGGGGCGTGATTTTACTCATGATGCGTCCGGACTAGGACGACGTGTAGGTGTAGTTTGCCTCGCTATCGATGGGGAGCTGGGACACCGAGAACACGATGCCCTCCTCCTCCGTCGCGTCGACCAGGACGTTGGTGCCGGCCGGGAAATCACCGCGCAGGAGCCTGATCGAGAGCGGGCTCTCGACGTACTTCTGCAGCGCACGGCGCAGCGGGCGAGCGCCAAACGCCGGGTCGTAGCCCTGGCGTGCCAGCCACTCGCGGGCGTTCTGCGTCAGCGCGACGGTGAGCCCCTGCTCCTCAAGCCGCTCGGCGATGTCGGCCATTTGCAGGTCGACGATCTGCTGCACGTCCTCGACCGAGAGCGGCGAGAAGATGATGATCTCGTCCACACGGTTCAGGAACTCGGGCCGGAACGTGTCCTTGAGCGCCTTCTCGATCTTCTCGTGATCGTCCTTCGTCTGCTCGTCGGCAGCGGGCGCGAAGCCCAGCGTGCCACCCTTGCGCACGAAGTCGGTGCCCAGGTTGCTCGTCATGATGATGACGGTGTTCCGGAAGTCGACAGTGCGGCCCTGGCCATCCGTCAGGCGGCCATCGTCCAGAATCTGCAGCAGGGCGTTCCACACGTCCGGGTGCGCCTTTTCGATCTCGTCGAACAGGATGACCCGGTACGGACGGCGGCGAACAGCCTCGGTGAGCTGGCCACCTTCTTCGTAGCCAACGTACCCCGGAGGCGCGCCGAACAGCCGCGCCGTGGTGTGCTGCTCGCGGTACTCGCTCATGTCGATGCGGAGCAGCGCATCCTCGTCGTCGAACAGGTACTCAGCCAGCGCCTTCGCCAGCTCCGTCTTGCCGACGCCCGTGGGGCCCAGGAAGATGAACGAGCCGATCGGGCGGCGCGGGTCCTTCAAGCCCGAGCGCGCACGGCGGATCGCGTCTGAGATGGCTGCAACTGCCTGGTCCTGGCCGATAATGCGCTGGTGCAGGCGATCCTCCATCTCAAGCAGCTTCTCGGCTTCGGTCTGCAGCATCTGCTGGACCGGGATGCCCGTCCATTTGGCGACGATCTCGGCGATGTCGTGCTCGTCCACAACCTCGTCGAGCGTGTTGTCCTTGCGCCAGTCGTCGTAGATAGTCTCGTACTCATCCTCGATCTGGAGGCGCTGCATCTTGTACTGGGCTGCTGCCTGATAGTCGCCTGCCAGCGCCGCCTTCTCCTCCTCAGCGGCGAGCCGGTCGATCTCGTGCTTCATGTCCTTGAGCTCAGCCGGCATCGAGTACAGCGCGACGCGTACCGAGGCCGCCGCCTCGTCGATCAGGTCGATGGCCTTGTCAGGCAGGTGGCGGTCGGTCACATAGCGGTGGCTGAGCCGCGCCGCGGCGACGAGCGCATCATCAGAGAAGGTGACGTTGTGGTGCGCTTCGTAGCGGACCTTCAGCCCCTTAAGCATCTCGATCGTCTCTTCGATGCTCGGCTCCTCGACGAACACGGGCGCAAAGCGCCGCTCCAACGCCGAGTCCTTCTCGATGTACTGGCGGTACTC
>CAZDLX010000103.1:0-12629 GCA_964506005.1 uncultured Anaerolineae bacterium
CCCTGCGAAGGCCATCCGCTGCCCGAACTGCACGACCGAGCTGGAGATGGCCGGTTCTGGGCTGGACTGACGTTGCTGAAAACCCGGATATTGCACCGGAACCCCCTCCGTCCCTCCCCCTTGCAAGGGGGAGGACAGACCGAACGGCGACCGTAGGTCGCTGCGAGGTCAGGAGGGGGTTCTAAGCAACCGTTGTTTCGTATCCGTAGACTTACCCTGACCGGGACTCACTGCCTAGCTCATTCTCCCTTATCAGTCGCTCGGCAAGGCGCAGCGCCTCCGCGCGGGTGCGGACGACGCCTGCCGCCTGCTCCTCAAGCAGCCGGGCCAGGATCTGCCCGACCAGCGGGCCGGGCTGCAGGTCAAACGCCTGCATCAGGTCGCGGCCATCCAGCAGCGGCGGCGGCGTGACGATCTCCTGGTGCCGCCGGAAGAAGGCTTCGAGCAGCGGCGAGGCAACGTGGTCCAGCAGGTCGCCCCAGCGGCGCGGCCTGATGCCGTCGTTCAGCGCGTGCGCGAGCATCAGCAGCACACCCGTCACGCCCGCTTCCCCGACCTCCCGGTAGTAGCGGTGTGCGGCCCGCCCCTCGACCGGCGGCTGGCGCGGAATGATCTTCTGGGCAGCGGCCACCCCGCTGATCGCGCGCGCCTCGGCGACGGCGAGCCGCAGCTGCGACGCCCACGCCGCGCCGGGCTCTTCAGCGTCCGCCGGGCTGAAGGCGGCGAGCAGCCCCAGCACGCTCACGGGCCGCCCCGCGACAATCTCCCGCGAGAGATGCTCTTGAAGCTGGCTGCGATAGCGGTCCAGCACCATGACTGCGACGCCTAGCCGCACCTGCGAGGCGGTGTTATCGGTGCGCCGGGGGCTGATAATCTTGAACAGGCTGTCCAGATGCTGCACGAGGCTCAGACGTTTGTCCAGCCGTCTGCTGTCTGGCAGAGGGTAGGGGGACAGCGGCGCAAGCAGGCCCAGCGCCTGCAGCACCCGCAGTGCCGACGTGGGGTGCTCGCCTGCGAGCATGCGGACGAACTCGTCGCGGGCACGCTCCGGCTGTGCGAGCCCCTCAGCGGCCTGCAGCGCGGGCACGGCTGCGCGGGCGGCGGCAAGCGTCTCGCGCTCGATGCGCAGGCCAAACTGGATCGACTGCCGGACGGCGCGCAGCGCGCGGATCGGGTCACTGGCGATGCTGCCCGGCGTGCACTGCCGGACCACCCGCCTGTCGAAGAGATCGGCCTGCCCGTCGAGCGGGTCGTAGAGCGCCTGCGGCTCGTCCAGGCGCACCGCCATCGCGTTGATGGTGAAATCCCGCCCCTGAAGGTCCGCCAGCAGGCCATTACCCCGGAAGCTCGCCACGTCGATGACGGTGCCGCCATCTGCCTCGAGAATCACGCGCCCCGTTCGCCGCTCGGGGTCCACCGGGTAGTACGCGCCGCCGAGCGCATCCGCGAGCGCCCGCGCTATCCTGAGCCCATCGCCCGGCGTGGCGAGGTCGATGTCGTGGATAGGGCGGCCCGCCAGCGCATCGCGCACCATCCCGCCGACCATGTACAGGGCCGCTGCATCAGGCGCAGCCCCGGCAAGCTCCTCGACGAGCGGGGGCCAGAGCAGGGCGCGGCGCGGCTGTACGGGCTCGAGAGACATGGCTATTCTTCAGTCCCGAGGACGACGTCGGGCTTGACGACGCCGATGAAGGGCAGGTTGCGGTAGTACTCGTCGATGTCCAGCCCGTAGCCGAACACGAACACGTTCGGGATCTGGAAGCCGGTGTAGTCCACCGGGATGACGACTTCCCGGCGCTCGAACTTGTCGAGCAGCGTGCAGACGCGCAGGCTCGCCGGGCGGCGCGCGCGCAGCAGGCGCAGCACCTGCTCCAGCGTCCGGCCCGAGTCGATGATGTCTTCGACGATCAGCACGTGCCGGCGCTCGATGGACACCGTGATGTCGCGCAGGATGCGGACCGTCCCTGACGACTCCCGGGCACCCGCTCCGTACGAGGTAATGTCCATCATGTCGATCATATGCGGCACGTTGATATGGCGCATCAGGTCGGCCATGAACAGGATGCTACCCTTAAGGATGCCAATCAGGATGATGTCGTGGTCGGTGTCGTAATCGCGCGAGATCTCCTCGCCCAGCTCTGCGATGCGATGCTGGAGCCTGTCGGAGTCGATGAGCTTGTAGTCCAGAATATCCTCGTAGTTCGGAAGCATGGCGTCAGCTCCTTTCGTGCGGGGAAAGAGGCGGTTCCGGTCAGCGTCGCGCCTCGAGGCCGGGCTTGCCCGGTACCTCATGGCAGTGCCGGCAGCGTGCTTCGTACGCTTCCTGCGCGCCCACGAGGATCACGGGGTCATCGTAGTTGGCGGGCTGGCCGTTGATGATGCGCTGGGTGCGGGCCGCTTCGTCACCGCAGACCACGCAGATGGCGTGGAGCTTGTCAACATCTTCAGCCTGCGCCGCAAGCTCCGGCATGGGGTGGAAAGGCTCCCCACGGAAGTCGAGATCGAGCCCGGCGACCATCACCCGGATACCGCGGTCGGCAAGCTCGCTGCACACCTGCACCAGCTCGTCGTCGAAGAACTGGCCTTCGTCGATGGCGACGACGGTCGTCTCCGGCTTCAGCTGCGTAAGAATGGCGCGGGCGCACTCCACGGCGATGGCGTCGGCGGCGCGCCCGTCGTGTGAGTTCACGCTGGCTTCGCCGTAGCGGTTGTCGATGCTAGGCTTGAACACTTGAACGGTCTGCCGGGCAATCTCGGCGCGGCGGACACGCCGGATCAGTTCCTCGGACTTGCCACTGAACATACTGCCGCAGATCACTTCGAGACGACCACGGAGGTGAATCATGCCGCTCTCCTGCTAAACGGCAGGCGCGACACCCCCATGTGGGAATGCCGCGCCTCCAGGTGTCAGTCGTGGTGGCGTCGCTCGCGTTTCATCCGAACCCCCGGCGACGCGCCTGGTATCTACTCGTCTTCAGGAAGCTGGAAGCCGCGGGACCGCAGAGCCTTCTTGATGTCGATTGCGGTCTTGGCGCCAATACCCTTGATATCGCTCAGCTCGCCGCCCTCTTCGAGCACGCTGATGATGCCGGCAACCGTCGTGATACCGGCCTCGGCCAGTGCATTCTCGTAGCGGGTGCCCAGCTCGAGCTCGGTTACAGGCATTGCGGGCGACGTCTGCGCCTCTTCTACGACCTGCTGAACGGTGGCCCGCTCTTCGCGCGCGCGGAGGCGCTTCAGGAAGCGGTCAACCTGCCCCTCGGTGTCGACGATGCGCTGCTCACCGGTATAAAACGGGTGGCATGCACTGCACACGTCGGTGCGGATCTCAGGCCGGGTCGAGCCGGTCGTCCAGGTATTGCCGCACGCGCAGATCACGCGGGCGTTCTCATACCAAGTTGGGTGAATTCCTTCTCTCACTTCTTCGACCTCTCTTTGAGCAACACGGCCCCGCAGCGAGGCGGGGTAGCGTGAAGCTTCTCTATGGATTATCAGGTCTGGCTGTCGAAACCGGCGGGCCTTAGTGCCCGTTCGGGTTCTCCGGCAGGACGTTGATGATCTTGCGACCACCGCGGCCCCAGCCAAAATGCACGTAGCCCTCTGCCGTTGCAAACACCGTGTAATCGCGGCCCATACCCACGCCCTCGCCAGGGTGGAACTTGGTGCCATGCTGACGCACGATGATGTTGCCCGGGATCACGAACTCGCCGCCGAACTTCTTGACGCCGAGCCGCTTGGCGTTGCTGTCGCGGCCGTTCTTGGTCGAGCCGCCACCCTTCTTGTGTGCCATTTCTCTACCCTCGCATCCAGTTCGCAGGCGGGCGCGCCGCCAACTACAAATTCAGTCCCTAGCCGGTGACGATGTCTTCAATCCGCAGGCGCGTGTAGTGCTGGCGGTGCCCCTGCTTCCGGCGGTAGCGAGCCTTGGGCTTGTACTTGAAGACGATGATCTTCTTGCCCTTGAACTGCTCGACGACTGTGGCCTTGACGAGCGCCCCGTCGACCAGCGGCAGGCCCACGCTGGGCTCATCGCCGCCGACGAACAGCACTTCGTTCAGCTCGATCTCGTCGCCAACCTGGTTCGGCAGCTTCTCGACGACAATCGTCTTGCCAACTTCGGCAGGGTACTGCCTGCCGCCCACCCGTACAATAGCGTACATTCTCTAATCTCCGTTCTTCGCTTGCCGCCGGAGCGCGCAACCCGCAGGAGCGGCGCCGGGGAAGAGCGGTAACCGGTTATCAAAGCGTGACGTAACAATGCCCCGGCTCCGGGGCAGGTGGTCATTATAACGAGTCGGGGCCCCAACTGTCAACGCGGATCCAGTTAGAATCCTGCTAAAAAGGCGGCCTGTCTGCCCGGCATTCAACCCGTGGCGATTATAGCGCACTGCCGGGGCTGCTGCCGCCTGCTGGGTCGAGCTCCCTTCGCGCTTGCCTGAGCCAGACCTCACCCCGCCGCGACGGAGACGCGGCACCCCTCTCCGTGCCACGGAGAGGGGTGAGAGAGTTGCATTACCGCCGCGTTACTCCTCACCGAGGTACGACTTGCGCACCATCTCGTCGCGCAGCAGCTCCTTGCCGCGCCCGCTCAGCACGATGCCGCCCGTCTGGAGGACGTACCCGCGCGAGCACAGCGTCAGTGCGGCCTGGGCATTCTGCTCGACCAGCAGGATGGTCGTGCCCTCCCGGTTGAGCTGCTGGATGATCGAGAAGATCTCCTGTACGAGGATCGGCGCGAGGCCCATAGAGGGCTCGTCCAGCAGCAGAATACGCGGCTCAGCCATCATGGCGCGGCCCATCGCCAGCATCTGCTGCTCGCCGCCGGAGAGCGTGCCGCCGGGCTGGTTGCGGCGCTCGGCCAGGCGTGGGAACAGCTCGTACACCTTCTCCACCGTGCGTTTGATCCCGTCCCGGTCCCGGCGCGAGTACGCTCCGAGGTCGAGATTCTCCTGGACAGAGAGCCGCGCGAAGATGCGCCGCCCCTCCGGCGACTGTGTCACCCCAAGCCCGACGATCTCGTGAGGCGGCACGGTCGTGATGTCCTGCCCGTCGAGCACAACTGCGCCATGGCGCGCGGGCGTGACACCGCTGATGGTGTTCAGCGTGGTGGTCTTGCCCGCGCCGTTACCGCCGATCAGGGTGACGATCTCGCCTTCTTCAACCTCAATCGACACGCCGCGAAGGGCGTGGATGTTCCCGTAGTAGGTATGGATGTCGTGAACTTCAAGCAGCGCCATCAGGATGGCTCCTCAGCAGGCATTCCCAGGTAGGCTTCAATGACTCGCTGGTTGGACTGGACCTCAGCCGGGCTGCCCTCGGCGATCTTGGTGCCGTAGTCGAGCACCGTGACCTGATCCGAGATGCTCATCACCACGCGCATGTCATGCTCGATCAGCAGGATGGTGAGGTCGAGCTCGTTCCTCAGCCGCAGAATGAAGGCCATCAGATCGATCGTCTCCAGCGGATTCATACCTGCCGTCGGCTCGTCGAGCAGCAGCAGGGTGGGTTCGTTGGCCAGCGCGCGGGCGATCTCCAGACGCCGCTGCGCCCCGTAGGGCAGGTTGCTGGCTAAAGTGTCGGCATCGTCCGCCAGATCTACGAGCTCCAGCAGCGACATACCTTTCTTGAATGCCTCGCGCTCCTCCTGGACGGTTGCCGGGGTGCGAAAGATGGCCCCGAAAACGCCGCTCTTCATGCGCGGATGGTGACCTACTAGCACATTTTCGAGGGCAGTCATGGCCGAAAACAGCCGGATGTTCTGGTAGGTGCGAGCGATGCCGAGCTTCGCAATCTGGTCGGGTGCGAGGCTGTTTATCGGCTGCCCGAGGTAGAGTACCTGGCCTTCCTCGGGGGTATAGAAGCCGGTGATGCAGTTGAAGAACGTCGTCTTACCAGCGCCGTTTGGGCCGATCACGCTGGCGATGGTGCGGCGGGGCACGACGAGATCGACGTGGTTGACGGCAGTCAGCCCGCCGAATCGCTTGGTCAGGTCACGCGTTTCGAGTACGGCTTCGACCATCTCAATCACCCTCCGGGCTGGGAGTCAGGACTTCGGGCACAGCCTCCTCGACGGCGGCTGCCTCCTCGTGCAGCTCAAGCTCCAGGCGGCGGCGCTTGGAGGGCCAGATACCCTCCGGGCGGAACACCATCATCGCCACCAGCAGCGCACCGAAGACAAGCATGCGGTACACGTCTAGCTGGCGCAGGATCTCCGGCAGGCCCTTGAGGGCCAGCGCGCCGACGATCACGCCGGGGATGCTCCCCATGCCGCCCACGATGACCAGCGAGAGCACGTTGATTGAAACCAGCAGGTTGTGATCCTCCGGGCCGGTGAACTGGTTGCGCGAGGCAAACAGCACGCCCCCCAGGCCGGCGAACGCCGCCCCGATAGCGAAGGCCATCAGCTTATACTGCCAGGTGTTGATGCCAACTGCCTGCGCGACAGTCTCATCCTCGCGCATGGCGATCCAGGCCCGCCCGACGCGAGAGGACTGTAATCGTGAGGTGACAAAGATCACGATCAGGCAGCCCACAATGATCAGGTACATGAAGTGCGTTTCGCTGTTGAACGGCTCTCCGAACAGCGACGGCCCTGCAACACTGCGCACGCCGCGCGGGCCGCCCGAGAAGCTGGTCAGCAGGTCGCTGCGTGACAGAATACGGATGATCTCGCCGAAGCCGAGTGTAACGATGGCGAGATAGTCACCGCGCAGCCGCAGCACCGGGATGCCGAGCAGAATGCCTGCCAGCCCGGCCAGCCCGATACCGACCGGCAGCGCCGCCCAGAAGCTCCAGCCCAGATCGTGCGGGGCAGGGGCAGTCAGCAGCGCGACGGCATAAGCGCCGATAGCGAAGAACGCCACGTAGCCGAGGTCGAGCAGGCCCGCCATGCCCACGACGATGTTCAGGCCGAGGCCCAGCAGCACGTAGATGCCTACGGTGCCCAGATTGTACGCCCAGTAGCGGTCGAGGAACGTCGGCAGGAGCAGCAAGCCGGCTGCCAGCAGCCCATACAGCACGTAGCGCGACCAGGGAGAGCGCTGCGCTCGTCGCATTGCGGGGATGCTGCGATACCACACGCCAAAGCGGCCCCACCACTCGCCGAGGTGCTGTCGCCATGCGGAGCGCCGCAGGCCCCACGACAGCACCCCGCCGAGCAGGCCGCTTGCGGCCAGCACGCCGAGGTCGAGAAGCGCGCCCACGACAGGGCCGCGCCCCAGCTCGAGCAGGTGAACGGCGCCCGCCGACATCGCGGCGAGGTGGATGCGAGGGTCGGTGCCGCCTGCTACGATGGTGCCCATTACGACGACGAAGATCCCGAACCCGACGCCGGCAATGATGCCGGCGGCCAGCCCGCCGAGGGCCGCCTCAACCAGCGTATTGGACTCCGCCGTGGGACGTGCGCCGCGCGCGCCCGTCAGCAGGCCGACCACTGCCAGGAACAGGATAAAGCTGGCGACCGGCGTACCGGCGTCGCCCAGCAGGTTGCCCAGCAGGTCGGAACCGGTCACGGTGAAGCCGATCAGTGCCAGGAAGATCAGGATGATGGCAAACGTGATGCCACTGCGTATACTGCTCCGGATCTGGCCAGCCATCAGACTTTCTCCTCGGTCAGCACTTCGCCCAAGATGCCGGAGGGCCGGAAGATCAGCACCAGCACCAGAATGGAAAAGGCGATGACGTCCTTAAGCTGGAACGGCAGCCCCAGCAGCGCCGGGCCGACGGCTTCGACAAGGCCCAGGAACAGGCCCCCCATCATCGCGCCCGGAATGTTCCCGATGCCGCCGAGCACGGCGGCGGTAAACGCCTTCAGGCCGGGAAGAAACCCCACGTAGTGATAGATGATACCGTTGTGGATGCCCCACATCACACCCGCGGCGCCGGCCATCGCGCCGCTGATGGCGAACGTCTGCGCAATAACCCGGTTGACGTTGATGCCCATGAGCGCAGCGGTCTTCTTGTCTTCCGCGACGGCGCGCATGGCCCGGCCCAGCCGGGTCTTCTGCACGATGGTATACAGCAGCGCCAGAATAAACAGCGAGAGCACGAACGTGAACGCGCCAGTGTAGGTAATGACTACCGGACGCCCCGCGACCATGAGCTCCCAGCCCGCGCTCCGTGAAAGAAAGGCCGGGTTGGTGTAGTTCCGGCGCTGGGGACCGAAGATGAGCTGTGCGGCGTTCTGCAGGAAGATCGAGGCCCCGATCGCGCTGATCAACGGTACGAGCCGCGGCGCAGCACGCAGGGGCCGGTAGGCGATCCGCTCAAGGTAGATGCCGCTCAGCATCGACGTCACCATCCCGAGAGCAAACGCCAGGATGATGGAGATCACCGGATACGCGTTAAGGAACGATGTCTCGCCGGCTGCGCCGGCAGGAATGGCGTTGAGCGCCTCGAACGTAAAGAATCCCGCGAACGCGCCCAGCATCATGACCTCGCCGTGAGCGAAGTTGATCATGAACAGGATGCCGTAGACGAGCGTGTAGCCAATGGCAATAACGGCGTACACGCTGCCGAGGATCAGACCGGATATGGCAAAACGTGCCCAGGTGTCCAGCCCGTACGCTCCCTCTGCGAAGGCCACAGTGTAGAGCCGCCAGAGCACGTACAGGCTGAAAAGCACGCCAACCACGATCTGAACAAGCCGGTAGGTGTCGATGGGCACCCGCACGGCTGGGCGAACGGTCTCTTCCATAATTCCCCCTCGTGTGCTGCCCTGTCAGCGGATAGGAGCATAGGACAGGGCAGGTAGCAAAACGAGGCAGACAGCGCGGCCTGCCTCGTCCTGCTTGTCTACGCTTAGTTCTTGACTCAAGCGGCTAACGGGAGCCAGGCACGCTTAAGGTGCCAGCACCCACGCGCCGTCCTGAACCATGTAGAAGGTCGGACCGGCGGTGTTGCACTCGCCCGTTTCCGAGCAGGTGATGTCACCACTGAGACCTTCAAACCCCGACAGGCTGCGGACGTTCTGCACCAGCGCTGCGCGCGGCACGTAAACCGTGCCATCATCGCCGACTTCGGCGGTCTCGCTGATGACACTGCACAGTGCGGCGACGATGTCGAAGCCGTTCCAGGTGAAGGCGGAGAGCACACCCGGCTGCTGCCCGAACTGCTCCTCATACGCCGCGTCGAACTCGGCGCGAGCCGGCGACTCGGGTGGCACCAGCGAGGTAGCGAACGCACCCTCAGCGTTCTCACCGGCGAGGTTCAGGAAGTCCACGCCGTACGTGCCGTCATCGCTGAAGAAGACGGCATCGCCCAAGCCGGCGGTGCCCATCTGGTTGGCGATCACAGACGCCTCGGGGCTGTAGCCACCGAAGAAGACGGCGTCGGGGGCCATGGCGCCGATAGCTGCCAGCGGCGCGCTGTAGTCTGTCTCGCCCGGCGTGACGGCCTCAGTCGCGACGACCTCGCCACCCAGGGCCTCAAACTCCGCTGCCACAACGTCGGCAAGGCCCTGCCCGTACGCACCACCGTCGTGCATCACGGCCAGCGTCTGCGCGCCGATGTTGTTGAACAGGTAGGCGGCCGCCTGCTCACCCTGTACCTGGTCGGTAAAGGCGATACGGTTGAAGACAGCCGAGCCCATCTCCGTCAGCGAGGGGTTCGTCGCGGAGGGCGACAGCATCGGGAGGCCCGCGTCGTCGTAGATCGGAATGGCTGCTTCCGTCGAGCCCGAGAAGGTGTGACCGGCAATCGCCACGACCGTGGGGTCGGAGACGAACAGGTTCGCAACGGAGGCGCCGCCCTCAGGCGTGCCGCCCGTGTCCTGGATCACCAGCTCAAACGACGAGTCGCCGATCGGCTGGCAGGCCATGTCGATGGCGACGAGCCCCGCGTTCGAGATGTCGGTGCCGAAGGCAGCGTTGTCGCCCGTCATCGGGCCGGCATAACCGATCTTGATGGAGCTGCCACCGGGGATGACGGCGCACCCGAACTCATCGTCGGCGCAGGCGGCAGGCTCGCCGCCGGCACCCGCCTCGGCAGCCGGTTCTTCAGCGCCCTCATCGGCGGGCTCTTCCATTTCATCACCAGCATCGGCGGGCTCTTCCATCTCCTCGCCAGCGTCGTCACCTGCCGGCTCTTCGACGTCAGGAACCTCACCGCCCTGGCCGCCGCATGCGACGACCAGCAGGCTGACCATGGCCAGAACGACCACGAACAGCCACATTCTGTGCTTCTGCATCGCTTCTTCTCCCTTAAAGATGGCGTTAGTAAACCTGTGCATCCCTAATGTGGGATTATGCCCTGCTGTCCGAGGCATGTGGCAGCAGGCAACCTGTCATAGCTCCCCCTCTCCAGCCAACAGGCCGCTATGGCAAAAGGCGTCCTTCAAAATACGACGGACGCCTGCCCTCGCTGTTAGTAACAAATCGTACAGAGACTGTAAATACTTGTCAAGCCCCGGTCTGACTTATGGATCATTTGCCGCGCCGCATGTTGTTTTGAGGCGTGACGCTCTTGCGGTATAGTGGCGGCATGGACGCGAAGCGCACGCGAGTCAGGGGGTGGGCGCGCCGAACCGTGGGGCTGGCGCTCGCCATTGGCTGCGCCGTGGTGCTGGTCGCGTGCCGCGGCGGCAGAGGGGAACTGCCGACGCCGGCAGCCGGCTTGCCGGGTGAAATTGGCGGCGAGGCAGATCCTGAGCTGGCGCAGACGCTCCAGGCTGTGGCCGCAGGAACCGCAGCGTGGGTCGCCGACGAGCTTGCACAGGACGCCACGCCAGCCGCCGAGTCTGTGCCGACGCTGGAAGGGATGCCCGAAGACGCCGTCAGGCTGGGCAGCCTGACAGGGGAGTGCGACGTCCCTCCCGGCTACCGGCTGCATCTGGGCGACGTGTTTTGCATCGCCGCGCCGGATGGCTGGCTGGAACTGAACATCGACGGTGGGGTAGCAGCCTCGCTCAACACCACGCCGGGGCAGGCCATCGGATTGCGCCCCGACTGGGCCGCCGACTCCGAGGTCTGCTCGCTGCTGTTGTACGTGACGGTGGGCAGTTCGAGTGTCGAGCACCTAGAGAGTATGTACCAGAGCTTCGAGGAGCGCGCGGATATTACCGAGCTCTCGCCTATCGCCGTTCAGAGCCTTGGCGAGCTGTCGGTACCCGGGTTCGCCTGGGCTGCGGCCAGCGGCGAGAGCGGGGCCGTCTACGCGGACGTCGTCGGCATCAACCGCATCGTGCATTTCAGCCACAGCGGAACACAGTGCCCGTCCGCAGACGTTCTTCCCGTATTGCAGACTTTACGGTTTAATAGGGGGCAGTGACGGGCGCGGCGTCGTGGCAATGCTACCCGCCCCCTGACCGCATCAACCGGGCAGCACTGTCCGGGTTACTCCGAGTGAAAGTGGAGCCGCCATGGATCCGAACGACTTTGACAGCCGAGAAGAGCGCCGGGCAGCCGAGGACCGTATCCGGCGCATCCGCGAAGGCGGGGGTGAACCCCGCCCGCCTGCGCAGCCGGTCGACGACGAGTTTGACTCGCTGGACGACGACTTTGTTGCGCCCTCGCGTGCCGGGCAGCGCACACGTCCGACGCGTCCACCGCGTGACCGCATAGAGACTGACTGGGATACCGCGCCGGCGCCTCGCCGCGGAGCGCGCCCCCGCGACCCCTTCGATACGGTTGAGCCTGCGCCTGCGACGCGCAGCCGGCAGGGCATGATGATCGTGGGCGGGCTCGTCGTGCTCGGCGTGATGATCGTCGTCTTTCTACTCATCATCAGCAGTTTTCTAGGCGGCGGGCCGTCGCTGCTCTCCCGCGCGACGGAAACCATGACGCCCACGACCGAGCCGACGGCGACCGTACCGCCCACTGCCGCGCCAACAGTCACAGCGCAGGCACCCAACCTGGCCCTGCCACCGCTGACCTGCATCTTCCAGAGCGGCGTGGGCTGCTTCGACTATTGCCAGGCTGCGGAGAACTCCGCCGAGTGCCAGTCTGCACGGAGCTTCGTGTCTGCACAGGCGGCGGACCCTGATGTCTTCTTCAGCTGCCTCGGTACCGCGCCCGGCCCGAACCAGGGCAACCCGCAGGACTGTCTGGAGCAGGCCTGGCGGGCAAACCAGTAGCCCTGCCGCAGTAGATGAGCCAGCGCATGAGAGGTTCGCCGTGGTGGATCGCCGTGAGCCTGATAATCGCCGGTGCGGTGCTGGTACTGCTCGCACTGCTGGCCGACATTTTCGGGCTGGGGCATACACCTGGCTACTACGGGCACTACCAGTTTATCGCCACCGTCGCAGGGCTCTCGCTGGTGGTGCTCGGTGCGGCGGTGCTGCTCTCGACGGTACACGTGGGCGA
Organism: uncultured Anaerolineae bacterium; assembly: GCA_964506005.1. Classification (GTDB taxonomy): domain Bacteria; phylum Chloroflexota; class Anaerolineae; order Aggregatilineales; family UBA3940; genus UBA3940. Next base: position 12,300 of record CAZDLX010000103.1, read on the forward strand.
GGACGAGTAAGTTAACACAGCCGGGAATCGGCGAGGCGCGGCACAAGCCGCGCCTCGTTTGTATTTGTGTGTTGGGCCGGATCGGGACGCCTACACAGACGCCAGCAGGTCGGGGATCTGCTCGGGGTGCTCGGCGACCTTCACGCCGACCTTCTCCAGCGCCCGGATCTTCTCCTCGGCAGTGCCGGTGCCGCCCTCCACAATGGCACCTGCGTGGCCCATGCGCTTGCCCGGCGGCGCCGTCCGCCCGGCAATGAAGCTGACGACGGGCTTGGTGATGTGCTTCGAGATGTACTCGGCTGCCTTCTCCTCGTCGGTGCCGCCGATCTC
>CAZDLX010000104.1:0-12506 GCA_964506005.1 uncultured Anaerolineae bacterium
TGCGCCACGCCCCGAATACGACAAGTATACCGCTGGAGGGGTGAATCGGCAATGTGGGGGCGCCTAGCTGCAACCCACTCTGCGGTCAGTAAGGCGTCCTGATGATTAGCCTTCCACCCCCTCTGACGACGCTGCGCGTCGCCATCTCCCCCTGAGAGGGGGCGAAGACGCTGGCGGGGGCTGATGCTGAGTGCGTGGAGATCCACCCGCTGCCCCTCTCAGGGGAAGTGGCGGTGTTCGCAGAGCGAACGGCATTCGCGGAACGAATGCCGTCGAAGGGGGTCTAGGGCCGGGTGACACGAGCCAGTTGTTTTGCGTTGACAAGAAAAGGGCGTGTTTGAGACGCGCCCCTACGGGATACGGCGGCATGAAAAAGGGCGCAGCACCGCTGCGCCCTTACCGGCGATTTCAATATGCCATAGGCTATACGCCATACGCCATCAGCCGCCGTCCTGGGGCGGCGGCTCTTCGCCTTCGGCGGGGGGTGTGCCCTCGGCGGGCGGCGGCGTCGGCTCGCCGGGGAGGAGCGTCATCGTCGGCGTCGCCGTCGGGTTGAGGCAGGCGTCGTTGGAGCCCTCGATCTTGTCGGCGACGTCGACCGTATTGCGGATGTATGCTGCGCTCTGGTAGAGGCTGACGGAGTCGCAGGGCGTCCCGGCCAGCCAGAGCTGGTCGGCGTAGGTCACGTAGGCATCCCAGAGACGGGTCTGCACGTCGCGGTAGTTCGGAGCAACGGCGTAAATCTCGGAGAAATTCTGGATAACGATGGGCCAGTTCAGCCCCCAGTACGACTGCCCCGTCACGTAGAGGTTGGCAATAAGCCGCTCGCCCTCGGAGACGTCGTCGAGCGGCTTGATCAGCGCCGCCTGGTCGAGCAGGATGATGCCCTCCTCCAGCCGCTCGTCGGTGCGGATGTGGCGCAGCCCGAGCGCCTTCAGCGACTCGTGCAGCATGTCCTCGACCTCGGCGGTGTGGAAGTCGGGCGCCTGCGCGCGGAGCATCTCCAGCCGGTCGATAGCGGCCTCCCACTGGCCGTCGTCGTACAGCTCGCGCGCCTCGGCGAGCCGTTCCTCGTTGGTGTCCGCCTCACTGGTTGGGATGCCCGTAGCCTCGACCACCGCGCCACCGTTCATCGACCGGCGCGCCTCCGCCAGCCGCTCGGCAGCGCCGGGGTAGGTGGGGTTCAGCTCCAGAATCCAGGCGAACCGCTGGGCGGCCAGCTCGAAGTTGCCCGCTTCCAGATCGGCCAGCCCCTTCTCGAACTGCACGTCGATCTCGGCGACGGTCGTCTGCGTGGCCCGCGCGGCGCGGGCGTCCTGCCCGGCACGGATGCCGCCCCACACGGCGACCAGCACCGCCGCCACGACGATGCATGCCGCCATGGCGGCAAAGATGATCGTCGAGGAGGCAAGCCGCCGCAGCCGGGATGCCGGTGCGGGCCCCGGCGCGGAAGGCTCAGCGGATTCGTCGGGAGTGCGGGCGGGTTCGGGTGAGGAAGCCATACGTTTCAGTACGAGTCCAGTTTCAAAATCAACGGCGCGAGTCATGCTCACGCGCGCCGCATTATACCGGCTGGGGTGGGGCTTGTCGAACGTACCGGCGTGCCGGCCAGCGGCCCCGCCGGGGAATAACCTGCATTTCTGCTCGCGGAGCTTGCCCATGGATCAAAGCCCCATATAATGGAACGTCATAGCTCTTAACATGAGGAGGAATTGATTCGATGGACTTCACGCGAGCACTGACCTTCCCGTTTGACGACGACGAGTGGCTCAAGAAGCTCGGTATCGCGACTCTCGTCCAGTTCATTCCGCTGATCGGGCAGATCATCCTGCAGGGGTGGTCGTACGAGATCAGCCGCCGGGTGCGGGCTGGCGACCCCAAGCCGCTGCCCGCCTGGGAGGACTTCGGCGAGTTTCTGCGCCAGGGCGCGATCCTGTTCGTTGCCAACCTGGTCTACCAGATCCCCACGGTGATCTTCGGCTGCATCGCCACGTTCGCGTGGGTCCTGCCCGCCCTGGGCGCGGACACCGATGCGGCGGAAGCGCTGGCCGGGCTGGGCGTCGCCGCCATCGTGTGCTGCAGCTGCGTCGTGTTTCTCTACGCGATTGCCGCTGCTGCCGTGTACTACGGCGGCTACGTGCGCTACATCGACAACCCGCAGTTCAGCACGTTCATGCAGTTCGGCGAGAACTTCGCGCTCGTCCGCGACAACATCGGCGATTTCGGGATGGCAGTGGTGTACCTGCTCGGCGCTGCACTCCTGGCGGGGCTCGCCTCATCGATCACGGCTGGCATCCTGGGGCTGGTTTACACGCCGTTCATCATGTACTTCATGGGCCACGTGCTCGGCCAGCTCTCACAGAAGCTGCGCACGGGGATGGCACCGGCGGTCTAATACCGGCGCGCTCGACGGGCCAGCCCTGCGGCTGGCCCGTTTGCGTTCATGTGAAGGCACACTGTTCCGCGCAGTTATTCGCTTCCCCTCATCCCGACCCGAGCTTTGCTCGGGCCACCCTTCTCCCCTTGTGGGAGAAGGGAACAGTTGGGCTCACTGCGACCGCTCCCCCTCTCCTCAGTGTGGAAGAGGGGTGGGCTTGAGGCGACGCAGTCGTCTCAAGGTCGGGGCGAGGGGGGATACACTTCACGTACCACGGTCCCCTTGACTCTACCTTTTTCTAACTTAGAATGGTGGCACAGCGCGGCGCTCCCCGGCTGGAGGGGCAGCGCCGCTGCCAGGTCAGTAGCGTGAAGTAAGTCGGCCTATGCTTCGGCAGGAGGCAAGGTGATGCGTACTCCCTCACGGCTGGCCAGCAGACTTACCCTGATTCTGCTGGTGTGTGTGGTTATCGGGCTCGCCCCTGCGCAGGCTGCCGCTGCGCAGGAGCCGCCTACCAGCAGCCGGTATATCGTCGTGTTCCAGCGAGGTGCCGATGTCGAGGAGCAAGTCAGGCAGCTAACCGAGGCCTACGGCATCCAGGCTGAATTCATCTACGAGCATGCTCTGTTCGGCGTCGCCGCAGAGATTCCCGACGGCTTTATCCCCCACATCGAGAACCACCCGCTCGTCGAGTACGTCGTGCACGACAACGAGATTTATCTGAACGCCCAGACGGTGCCGACCGGCGTCCAGCGGGCCTTTGCCGCCGCGAACCCAGCGCTGGGCATCGACGGGCGTGACGACCAGCGGGTTGACGTGGACGTGGCAGTGCTCGACACGGGCATCGACCGCGAGCACCCCGATCTGAACGTGTACCAGAGCGTCGACTGCACGAACGGCTGGCTGCAGGGCTTCTGCCAGGAGGGCGGCGACGACGACCACTTCCACGGCACGCACGTCGCCGGGATCATCGGCGCGCTGGACAACGGCGATGGCGTGGTTGGCGTGGCGCCGGGCGCGCGGTTGTGGGCGGTGAAGTCGGTGAACAAGCACGGCGTCGGGCTGAGCTCCTGGCTCATCGCCGCCATCGACTACGTCGCCGCGAATGCTGGCGAGATCGAGGTGGCGAACATCAGCATCGGCTGCGCGGACTGCGCCAACCGGGCGCAGGACGAAGCGCTGGCCAACGCCGTCGCAGCGGGGGTGACGTTCGTCGTTTCGGCGGGCAACGAGGGGCACGACGCCTCGCGCAACAGCCCGGCGAACCATCCCGACGTGATCGCCGTCTCGGCGATTTCGGACTTCGACGGGCTGCCGGGCGGGCAGGGCGCGCCGACCTGCGAGGACGACCAGGACGACACGTTCGCCTGGTACAGCAACTTCGGGGCGGCGGTGACGCTGGCCGCGCCGGGCACCTGCATCCTCTCGACGTACCCGCTGGAGCACGGCTCGACCGGCACGCTGAGCGGCTCCAGCATGGCCTCACCGCACGTCGCCGGGGCGGCGGCGGTGCTGGCGGCCAGCGGCGAGTACCCGCCGGCGAAGATCCGCGAGATCCTGATCAGCGCAGGCAACTTCGACTGGACGGACGACTCCGGAGATGGCGTCCAGGAGCCGCTGCTCGACATGAGCAATACGAGCCTGTTCGCGCCGCGCATGGTGCCGGGCCCCGAGCCGGGCGAACCGGCTCCACCGCCGGGGACGCCCGAGCCGCCTGCACCACCTGCCGAGCCGACTCCGCCCGCCGATGCGCTGCCAACCGTGACGCTGACCGCGCCGGTAGAAGGCAGCCTCGTGTCGGGCGTGGTGAGCATTACCGCGGAAGCCAGCGACGATGCGGGTGTCACACAGGTCGAGTTCCTGGTGGACGGGGTGAGCATCGGCGTGGATGCGGACGGCGCAGATGGCTGGTCGGCGCAGTGGGATTCGACGACGGTGCCCGACGCCGCCCACCTGCTGACGGCGCGGGCAACCGACACCGCAGGACAGACTGCGGAGAGCACCGCGGGCGTGACGGTGCAGAACAACATTCCCGACAACCCGCCGGCGGTACACATTGTCAGCCCTGGCTGGGGAGAGACGGTCTCCGGCACGGTGACGATCACCGCCGAGGCTGGCGACGATAACGGCGTGTTGCAGGTCGAGTTCTTCGCCGACGGCGCGAGCGTCGGCGTGGATACGGACGGCGCGGACGGCTGGTCGGCGCAGTGGGATTCCACGACTCTGCCTGACGGCACGTATATGCTTGCCGCGGCGGCTACAGATACTGCCGGGCAGACGATGTCGTCCGGCGTGACGGTTGTCGTGTCGAACGGCGTCGAGCCGCCCATCCAGCTCTCGGCGTCGGTGTCGGTGCTGTTCCTGTGGGGGCGCATCGGCCTGTCGTGGAGCGGCGCGGACGCCGCCGAGGTGGACGTGTACCGCAACGGCGTGAACATCGGCGCAACGCCGAATGACGGGGATCACGTGGACTGGGTGCTGTGGAACCGCGCGTATGAGTACCAGGTCTGCGAGACGGGCACGCGCCAGTGCTCGAACGTGGTGACGCTGGCACCCGAACCACCCGCCCAACAGGCCCAGTGATAAGCAAAGCGCCCGGCCTGTGCCGGGCGCTTTTATGTGCGGATGCAGATAGAACCCCCACCCAACCTCACCGCGACACTGTCGCGCGAGATCTGCCCCTCTCCCGCCGGGAGAGGGGATGGGGTGAGGGTCCTCCCTACGGCTCCTTGGGCATCTCCCGGACGGCTTCGAAGACCGGGCGGGGGTCGCCGCCGGGCAGCAGCAGGCCGTAATAGGCGCGCAGGTCGTCCTCCGCAGCCGGCGTCTCCTCCAGCGTGAGGTCGATGTTGGCCAGCGCCGCAAACCACACGAACTCCCACTCCCGCATCTGCTCGAAGGCCTGCACGGCGTAGGCGGCCTGCTCCTCGGGCGTATTGTCGATCACGAAGGCGGGCATGGACTCCGCGCGGGGAAGCTCGCCCTGCGCCGCCCAGCCGAACTCTGTGACACACAGCGGCGTGTCGCGCCCCGCTGCCACGATCATGTCGTGGTAGCCGCGCAGCGTGGAGTAGAACGACCAGCTGTGGTGCGGGTTGTCGTAGGGCTGGCGGAAGCGGGCCAGCGGGTCCGGCTCCAGCGCGTCGTAGGGCACGGTGGGCGGCAGGTTGTAGCCCTGGTGGTGCGCACCGACGCAGTCCACGTAGTCGAGCAGGCCCGCGTCGATCAGGTCGCGCAGGTAGCGAAAGTCGTCGATGGCCAGGATGCCGTCGTCGATACCCGTCGGGTTTAGCCCGCCGCTGACCACGATGATGCCGGGGTCGGCGGCGCGGATGGCGCGGGCGGCGGGGATGAGCAGCTCCATATAGCTGGACGCGCTCAGGCCACCGGGCGCGTACCAGGCGCGCTCGCGGTTCATCTCGTTCCAGATCTCGACGGCGTGGATCGCGCCGGGGTATCGCTGGACGAGCTGCGAGATGAAGGCGGTGTAAGCGGCGGGGTTGTCCGGCGGACCGTCGCGGTCGCCGGCGGTAACGGAGCGCGCCCAGTTGGGCGCGGCTGTGACCGTCACGATCACCCTGAGGTTGTGTGCTGCCGCCTCGGCGAAGAAAGCGTCGAGGGTTTCCCAGTTCTGCTCGCCGGGCTCCGGTTCGACGTCCGCCCAGCGCACGGGCTGGCGGACCCAGCCCACGCCAAGCTGCTGCGCGCGGTCGAGCACCTCGCCGGGGCGGCCGAGCGCGTTGACCACCACTCCGTACCCGAAGCGACGGTCGGCGATGGGCAGCGGGCTGGCAGTGGGGGCGGGGCCCTCGCCGGGCGTGCCGCCCGCGAGGCTGAGCGCCGCAGGAGGGGTTGTGGAGGCCCGGGCGCTGATCGCCGCCTGGGTGAGGAGGGCGGCCTGCTCGGGCGGTGTCTCCGTCACCTGGCCCTCGGCGGTGGCAGTGCTGAGCTGCTCGCGCCGCACGCCGCTGACGTTCCACCACATCCCCAGGAAGATGCACGCCCCCACGAAAACCACGATGGCAACCCACGCGACTGCCAGCCCGCGCTTGAACTGCGGGGTGACGATCTCGCCGGGCGGCTCAGGAGTGTCCGTCATGGGGGCGTGCTCTCCGAGCGTGCCTAGTTCGAGATGGCCTGCCGCAGCGTCGAACAGGCCGGGCAGGTGCCATCGGGCCGCAGGATAGCGTAGCCTGCGAACGGGTCGTTCTCATCCCAGTTGGTGAAATCGACGTTCCACACGATGATCAGGCGCACGTAGCCGAGGTCCTGCGAGATGTTCACGCCCTCGGCGAGCCAGGAGGCGTGCTCCTCGATGGTGTTGTTGTTGCCCCAGGCGAAGTTCTCCGGGATGGGCGTGTCGAAACCGTCCGGAGTCAGGTAGCCGAACTCCGTGACGCACACAGGCAGCGCGCCCTGCATGCCGTCATAGTAGACCTCGACCGTGGGCAGGTAGTACCAGCTATAGTGTGCATCGCCGGGGTCGGAGACGTGCCCGGTGGACGCAGAGGGGGCCGTCGTGCCGGAGTTGTGATGCACGCCGATGCAGTCGGCGTAGTCGGCGGCGTTGGCGGCGGCCAGCCCCTGCACGTAGCGGGCGTCACTCCAGGCGTTGGTCGTGTTGTCGAAGCCGGTGGGGGCCAGCGCGCCGATGATCACGCTCGTCTGCGGGCTGGCGCCCTTGATCGCCTCGTAAGCCGGGGCCAGCATCTCCGTGACGTAGGCGGTCGGGTCGATCTGCCCGGCAGGCCACTCGCGGTCGAGATTCATCTCGTTCCACACCTCGATGGCGTCGGGACGGTGCGCGGCGACCTCGCCGAGATAGTCCACGTATGACTCGTAATCGATGGCTTCCTGCGGGTAAGGCTGCCCGGCGATGCTGAGCAGCACCTTGAAGCCGTGGCTGTGGCCGGTCTCGATCACGTTGCGGGCCTCATCGGGGTCGGAGTTGGCATCCCACTTAATCTGGTACTTCACCCACGTCATGCCGGCGGAGCGCATCACGTCCGGGTTGGCGATGAAGCCGGGCACCTGCCCGCCGAGCGCGAGATTGTCGTCCAGGCCGACGGTCGTCGGCGGCGTCGGCGTGACGGTTGGCCCGGCGGCGGGGTCGGGCGTCTCGGTTGGCTCATCGGTCAGGACGGGAACGGGCGTCGGCGCAGCGCCCTGCGGTTCGAGGCCCCCCGCGGCAGCCGTCTGCGTGGCAAACGCGGCGGCCTCACGCTGGGAGCGGTTGTTGAGGGTCAGGAGCAGAATGGTGAAGACGACGATGCCTGCCACCAGCACGAAGGCCATCCAGCCGATGGCCAGCCTGCGGACTGTCTGGGGCGAGAACCGTCGGTTGCGCGGTTCCGACATGCGTTAACCTCCTCGATGAACGCCGGGCTCGCGTGCCCGGCTACGTGCTAGTTTAACCGATCTCATATCAGGCTGCCTCATGCGTTGAGGGTAAAATAACCTCACCCCTTCCGAGGTTTCCTTCGGAAATCTCTCCCTCCTCTCTCCGGCACGAAAGCGTGCCTCACGGAGAGGGGACGAGGACACCCTATTTGCCTCCGAAAACCGTTGGGTAGGGGCGGCTCTCAGAGCCGCCCAGGGCCGGTCTCAGACCGGCCCCTACCAGCCTGGTGACGATTGCCCCGGCAGTTTGCGGGGATTCAATAGCGTGTCACAAAGGCAACACACGTTTTCAGAAACAAAACTCCCCACTAATCACGGGCTGCTGGTTACCCTGCCGAGCGCGTCGCAGGCGGGGCAGGTGCCATCGGGGCGCAGCATCGCGTAGCCTGCCCCCGGCTCCTCCCCGACCCACGTCAGGTAATCGACGTTCCAGACCACCATCAGCCGCACGCGCGGGTCCGCCGCGGCGAGCTGCGCCGCCTCCGCCAGCCACGCGGCCTGGTCGGCGGCGGTGACGTTGGCGGCCCACTCATAGCCCTCGGGCGGGCTGCCGTAGCCCTCCGGGCTCAGGTAGCCGAGCGCCACGAAGCATACCGGGCGGTTGAACGCCCGCGCATAACGGTCGATAGTGGCGGCCAGCTCACCCTGCGAGGGCGGCTCGGTCCCCTCCACAAAGCGCACGCCCGCGCAGTCGAGGTAGTTTCGCGCGCCCGCATCTGCCATCTGCTCCAGAAAGACCGTCTCATCGCAGCCGTAGCCGCTCTGCGAGCAGCCGCCCTCCGCCGCGTAGGGGTCGCCGGGCAGCGGCGCACCCGAGATCACGATGACGGAATTGTTGGCGCTCTTGATCGCGTTGTAGGCAGGGACCAGCAGGCTGCGGACGTACGTCCCGCCGTCAACCTGCCCCTGCGGCCAGTGCAGGTAGGTGTTTGGCTCGCTCCACACCTCGATTGCGTCCGGTTCATAGTAGGCAAGACCGGTGAGGAAGTCAAGGTAGGCCGCGGTGTCGATCTCGTCGGGGCGCTGCGTGCCGGCCCGGACGCTCAGCAGGACCTTGAAGCCCAGCCGGTGCGCCTGCTCGATGAAGCGCCACGCACGCCCGGGGTCCTGGCCCGGCTGCCAGGCGAGGTCGAACTTCACCCAGGCCATGCCGGCCTGTCGCATCATGTCAGGGTGCCGGATGTCATGCTCGACCTGCCCGCCGAGCTCGAAGGGGCCAAAGGCCGCGCTCCCGGCGCGCGAGGCGGGGGTCGGGAGGCCGGTGGGGAAGGGCGCAGGGACCGCCACGACGAGCGTCGGGGTGACGTCGCTCGCGGCGACCTCGCCGGCAGGCCCTGCGGTTGGCACGGCGAGCGGCTCGGCCACCGGCGTGGAAAGCTCGCCGGTGGAGGCATCAGTGGCGGAGGCGGGGGGCTGCCCCGCCCGGCTGGCAAAGACCAGGCCCAGCGCCGCGCCGAGCGCGATCAGCACGGCCAGCCCCGCCAGGGCGGGCAGCAGGGGCAGGCGGGTGCGGCCCAGCCGGGCTGCGAACGAGTCTCCGGGCTTTCGAGACGCCATCTGCGGCGCGCCTGCCACCCCCTACTGCATCGCGGCGCCGAGCGCGCCGCACGCCGGGCACGAGCCGTCGGGCCGGACGATGGCGTAACCGGCCTGCGGGTCGTCGCCCCAGTAGGTGAAGTCGACGTTCCAGATAATCATGAGGCGCACGTAGCCGAGCGACCGGGCGATGCGCACGCCTTCGGCGAGCCAGGCGGCCTGGTCGGCGACGGTGATGGCCGAGCCCCAGCTCCAGTTGCCGGGCAGCTCGCCGAGGCCCTCGCCGCTCACGTAGCCGAACTCGGTGAAGCAGACGGGCATCGCGCCGCCGATGCCGCCATAGTACACGCTGATGGTCGGCTGGAAGTACCAGCTGTAGTGCCCGCCCGCCGGGTGCCCGGTCGAGGCGGCGGGCGAGGTCGCGCCGGCGTTATGGTGCACGCCGATGCAGTCCGCGTAACGGGCGGCGCCGGCGGAGGCGAGCCCCTGCACGTAGCGCTGGTCGCTCCAGACGTTCACGCCGTCGTCCACGCCCGTCGGGGCGAGCGCGCCGATGATGACCATCGTGCCGGGGCTGACGGACTTAATCGCGTTGAAAGCCGGGGCGAGCATGTTGTTGACGTAGTTCACCGGGTCGATCTGGCCGGAAGGCCACTCGCGGTTGAGGTTCATCTCGTTCCAGACCTCAATCGCGTCCGGGCCGTAACCCGCCACAGCGCGCAGGTACTCCACGTAGCTGTTGTAGTCGATGCTGCTCGGGTACAGCGGCCCGGTGATGCTCAGCAGTACCTTGAAACCGTTGGCATGCCCCTGCCCGATGTAGCCCGCCGCGCCGGAAGGGTCGGCGCCGGGGCTCCACTTGATCTGGAACTTCACCCAGCTCATCCCCGCCGAGCGCATCTCGTTGGGGTGGCCGATGAAGCCGGGCACCTGCCCGCCGAGCTCAAACCCGCCGCCGACGCCCGGCGCTACCACCGGCGGCGGCGCACCGTCATCATCCGGCTCGACGGTCGGGGTGGGGCTGGGGCGCGGGGTCGCGGTGGCGCTCGCATCCCGCGTCGGCGCAGGCGTTGCGGCGGCCGCGGTGGGCCGGGCGGCTGCACCGCCCTCGCCGACCTCCACGCTGATCTCGCCGCGCGGGCTGGTCTGGCCGTGGGTGTCGAGCAGCGCGCTGATGCGGTACTGGCCGGGCCCGACGCTGGCCTCCCAGAAGTACTGGAGCAGGGACAGGTCGCCGCGCTCTTCGCCGAGCGCCGCGCCGGCGGCATCCTGCACCTGCCAGACAATCTCCAGCGGTTCAGGCTCGGCGGGCGCCTGCCCGGCGAATAGCGCCAGGAGGTCCACGGCAAGCCCTTCCGGCGCGTCGGGGTGCGCCAGCCCGTGTACGGCGGCCCCGGCGAGCGCGTAGCGGTTGGCGAGGTCGAGGCGCTGCTGGAGGTTGGCCGCCGAAGCGAAGTAAACGTGGTGCATCGCCCCGTCGGCGTCGCGGTAGGTCAGGAAGTTCATCTTCAGGGCCGGGTCGTAGCCCAGGGACTCGACGCTGCCGTCGAGACGCAGCGGGAGGAAGCTGCCGCCGGGAATGGCTGAGCCGGCGGTCAGGTAGCCCTCGGCGACCTGCACGCTGCCCAGCGGCTCGGCGGCTTGCTCGAAGTTAACGAGGGCGCTGCCCGCGTCGGTCACGTCCACGTGCAGGGCGCTGACCAGCAGGCCCAGCTTGCGGCGCTCCACCTGCCCGACGAGGCGGTCCATCATCTGCTCGACGGAGTTGCCTGCCAGATAAGCAGCGGGGTCGTAGGGCGGGCTCACCCAGACGCGGTCGACGGCGCTGCCGAGGGCAGCGAGATCCACCCCCGCGAAGTCGGACGTGCGCAGGATGAGGTGAAGCTGCTTGCCATCCCCATGCAGTCGCCCGGCGAGCGCGGCGGCGTAATCGCCGTAGCCCGCATAGGTATCGAAGTCGAGCACGAGCCCGGCATACGGCCCGGCAAGCTCGGCAAGGCGGTCGGCGAGCTCCGGCGGCGCGGCGGTGTAGTCGGGCAGGCCGCCCGCACGGTTCTGGACGACGGCCAACACGGTCGCGGCGGCTGCCTCAGCAGGCGTGCCTGCCAGCGCGCCGGTGGCGTCGATGGCGACGCCTTCCACGAGCGCGAGGTCAACCGGGGTGTTGAGAGCCGGTCCGCCCGGCGTCACGAGCACACCAGCCGCCGGCGACGCAGCCGCCGACTCAAAGGCCATGACGTGCGTCGAAGCCCCGGCGGGGCGGAAGCTGATGACCTGCCGGGCGCGGTCAAGCTGGGCGGGGACGAACGCCCACGCGCCTGCCGCCACATCCCAGCGGTACAGGTCTAGACGCTCCAGCGCCGTGGCCTCGCCGGGAATGGCCATCTCGGCGATCAGGGTGGCCTCGCCGCTGACGTCGATGCTGAAAACCGGGCTGAGCGGCGCCAGGCCGGGCAGCAGCGACGGGTCGGCACTGGCCAGTGCTTCCGGAGCCGAGCCACTGGTGAGCGCGTCGCGCGGGGTGGTGCTGAGCGTGACCCCGGCGTCGGGCGAGCCTTCGACAAGCGTCACCGTCAGGCCGTCGGGGTGATAGATGGATGGGTTGGCCGCAGTCAACGTGCCGCTGACTGCGCCGGCCGTGCTGCCGGGCCGCCCGAGCTGTGTGAGAAGCAGCACCAGGCCGCCAACCAGCGCGAGCACGATCACCACCCCGGCAGGCAGCACCCAGACGGGCAGCCGCCGCCTGCGCGGTGGTTCATCGGCGGGTCTTAGCTCCTGAAAATGCAGATGCTCGCTCATAGGCCCTGTCTGAAATGCGGGGATGCAGCCGGGGCCGCACTCGCTCCCGATGTTTAATGTTACCGTGCCGTCGATCAGGGTCGCATTCTAACCCGTAGCGAGGCGAATGTGCAATTGGGGCGGACGCTAACAAACCGGGAAACCTCACCCCCGTCGCGTATGCGACGCGCCACCCCCTCTCCGTACCACGGAGAGGGGGATTCCCGGACGTAATGCGATATGCCAGCCAGCGGTCGCCTTCAGGCGACGTATCTTCGCTAGCCTGAGAATGGAATTCTCAGGCGGTCGCCACCGTGCCGACCCGCTGCTGCCGGCCTACCATCCATGGCCGGTGGCGCCGGGAATGGAATTCTCCGGCTATGTAAAATTGTCCCCTACGGGGACAGCCAGAGCG
>CAZDLX010000105.1:0-10938 GCA_964506005.1 uncultured Anaerolineae bacterium
AGGGAGAAGGGGATGGTTGGGTACACGGCGAAAGTGTCCCCCTCTCCCCACCGTGGGAGAGGGGTGGGCTTGAGGCGATGTAATCGGCGATGCAATCGCCTCAAGGTCGGGGTGAGGGGCGGCGCGAAGCGGCGGCAGAGGGGGTCTAAAGCTGGACAAACCAGACCGCCTGCACTTCGTCGGGGTGAGGTTAGCCTCACCTTTTCTCTCGTAAACCAAGTACTGGAAACGATTTACCCGCCATGACTGTTGAGATCACAATTTCCTGCCACGCCTGCGGCCATGCCGAGCCCTACGCGCACCCGCTGGAGGTGTGCCCGCAGTGCGGCGGCGGCTACTTCACGCTTGCCTATAGCCTCGACGACGTGCCCGGCTGGCTGGACGCCTTGCGGGCGCGCCCGCAAGGCATGTGGCGCTACCGCGAGCTGCTGCCGGTGCGCGACGAGGCCAGCATCGTCACGATGGGCGAAGGCGGCACGCCGCTGCTGCACTCGACGAACCTCGGCGCGATGCTGGGGCTCAAGCACCTGTACCTGAAAGACGAGCGTCAGGGGCCGACCGGCTCGTTTAAGGACCGGCAGGCCTCGCTGGCCATCTCGGCGCTGCGCGAGGCAGGGCACGGCGAGCTCGTCGTGGCGAGCACCGGCAACGTCGCCATCGCCTACTCCGCCTACGCTGCCCGCGCCCGCGTCAAGCTGTGGGTGTTCACGATCAGCAGCATCCCTCCGGCGAAGATGCGCGAGGTCACGCTGTACGGCAGCGAGCTTGTCAAGGTGACCGGCACGTACGACCAGGCCAAGCAGGTCGCCGCGCGCTTTGCGCAGAGCAAGGGTCTGCCGCTCGACCAGGGGCTTCGCAGCCTCGCCGCGCGGGAGAGCATGAAGACCGTCGCCTTCGAGATCGCCGAGCAGCTCGGCGAGGCGCTCGGGCCATCGCGCCCGGGCCGCCCCTGGCGCACGCCGGACTGGTACTTCCAGGCGGTGAGCGGCGGGCTGGGGCCGGTCGGCGTGGTAGACGGCTTCCGCCAGCTCGACGCGCTGGGCCTCGCCGACGGCGTGCCGCGCCTGGGCATGGTGCAGTCCTCCGGCTGCGACCCGATGGTGCGCGCCTTCGAGGCGGGGCAGGAAGACGCGCCGCCGTTCCTCAACCCGAGCACGCGCATCGCGACGGTAGCGACGGACGTGCCGGGACTGGCCTACAGGCTGCTGCGCGAGGAAGTGCTCGCCAACGACGGCGTGTTCGTCTCGGCCAGCGACGAGGAGGCCTACCAGGCGCTGAAGACCGTCGCGCAGCTCGACGGCATCTCCGTCGAGCCGGCGACCGCGCTGGCCTTCGCCGGGCTGTTCCGGCTGGTGCGCCAGCGCCGCATCCTGCCCGACCAGGTCGTCGTGCTGAACGTGAGCGGGCACACCTTCCCGGTTGAGAAGCACATCCTCGGCAGCGACCTGGTGCGCGATGTGGACCTCACGGCGGCGGCGCAGACCCGCATCCCGCGCGAAGGGCTGCTCTCGGCGCTGGAGGCGGTGGACGGGCGCGTGCAGCGCGTCGTGGTGATCGAGGATGACGCGGGCGCGTCGCAGCTCATGGCGCGCATCCTGCGGGCGCACGGCGTCGAGGAGATCTTCGAGGCGCGGGATGGGCAGGAGGGCATCGAGATGGTCCACGCCACCCACCCCGACCTGATCGTGCTGGACCTCATGATGCCAAACGTGGACGGCTTCCAGGTGCTTGACCGGCTCAAGGCGGATGCCCAGTTCCGCGAGGTGCCGGTCGTCGTGGTGACGGCCAAAGACCTCACCGCCGCCGAGCGCGTGCGGCTGACCGGGCAGGTGGACAGCCTGCTGCAGAAGGGCTCGTTCATCGACGAGGCGATGCTGGAGTCGCTGCTGAACGACAAGCTGGCGTAAGCGCGGGACAGGAGAAGCGAGCGGTGGCTCAGGCGAAGCACAGGCGGACGGCCATGGCAGCGGCGATGTTGACGCCGGTGTTCATGGGCTTCACGCCTGTGTTCGGCAAGCTGGCGATGCTGGCGGGCCTGGATGCCTACACGCTCTCGGCGCTGCGTACGGGCCTCGCCGCACTGGTGATGTGGGTTGTGTACCTGCTGTTCTTTCGCAGGTACACCTACATCTTCGCCGCCGGGCTGCTCGGCACGCTGGCGGTCGGGGTGGTCAACGGGATTGGGTCGCTGCTGTTCTATAACGGCCTGCAGCTTCTGAACAACGCCTCGCTCGCCCAGCTTCTTAACATGACGTACGTCATCTTTGCGATGCTGCTCACCCGTATCTACGGGCAGCGCATCTCGTGGAAGAGCGCCCTGCGCGCGGGCCTGGCGTTCGCCGCAGTCTACCTGCTCACCGCCGCGCATGACTCGGCGGGGGCGTTCCACTGGCTCGGCGTCGGGCTGATGCTCGGCTCGGGCTTTATGTACGCGCTGCACGTCATCATCAGCCAGCGCGTGATGTACGAGATGCCCGCCCCGACGATGGCGCTGTACGGCATGACCTTCATGTCGCTGTCAGTGCTGGCTGTGCGGCTGGTCGCCGGCGCGGCGAGCCCGCTGGCGTGGGCGCCTTCAGACCCGGCGGGCTGGTGGTTCGTGGCGAGCCTGGCCGCCGTCACTGCCCTGTCGCGGGTGACGCTCTTTGCGGGCGTGCGCGGGCTCGGCGGCGTGCAGGCCATCCTGCTCAACATGGCCGAGGTCGGCGTGACGCTGCTGGCCGGGTTCTTCTGGCTCGGCGAGCGCATGACGCCCGTACAGTGGCTCGGCGTGGTAATTCTGTCGGCGAGTGTGCTGCTCGCGCTGTGGGACGACGCCGCCCCGAAGACCACTGTGCAGCGCGCTCGCCATGCCCCGCAGGAGAGCCCCGCTACGGCAGCTCCGGCATCCCCGCCTCCGCGTTGAACTTGCGCCACGCCTCGGCGTAGAATGGGCCCATCCGAGCCGGGCCTGCCGCCGCCGCGACCCTCCCCAGCCACTCAGCTTCTGCCTCGCCAGCCTGTCTGAAGCACTCCGCCGAGAACGCGCCGCGCGCTTCCGCCGTGTCGCTGCGGCAGGCCAGCGCCCCGGCGATGAACTGCTCCTCCAACGCGTCGCGCTCGCCTGAGTACAGATTGATACGCCGGGCGTAGTCCCGCAGGGTGGCGCGGTGCAGCACCTCGTGCTGCCAGAACAGCGTCGCCCCGTCGTAGGTGCCGGCGGGCGCGGCCCCGGTATCGGGCAGTGCGGCATCCACCCACACCGGCTTGAAGATGCCCGTGCAGGGCGCAGACGTGCCGGTGACGAAGTGAGTCTGTATGCCGGGCGTCAGGTGCGAGACCATCGACGCCGTGGCCTGGTCGCCGCGCACCGGCCCGGCGCCCGCGTGCTGGCAGATCTGCCGTCCGGCGACGCCCCGCGCGGGCGTCCAGCCCGGCTTGTTGGCGCTGTCAGGCCCGTGCTCGCGCAGCGCCCTGACGACCGACTGCACGGTGATCTGGCCTTTGCGGGCGGACAGCTTATCCGTCGTGTAGCACTGGCGCGCGTTGGCACGGCCAAACGTCGTATACAGGAAGTCGGAGTAGCACCGGGCGAAGTGGAAGTCGTCGCGGCCCTTGCACCAGCCTTTCTCGACCGCGTAGCGCACCAGGTCGTCGGAGGCGAGATCCCACTCCGCGCCGATGGTCAGCCCGTTCGAGATCGTGCGGACGTCGCGGACCTGCTCCGCCGCCCACTGCCGCCCGGCGGTCTCCAGCACCCACGCCTCGGTGGGGTCCGCAAGGATAAAGCTGTTGTGGTAGTAGAACGGGTGCGTGAAGCCGCAGTTGCCGCCCTGCCCGTGCGCTTCCAGCAGGGTGGTGATGGTGCCGAGCGCCTCGCGGGCCGTCCGGCTGCGTTCCAGCGCCAGCCGGATGAAGTCCATGCCGATCAGTCCGTCTTTCTCGTACGGCACTTTGGTGAACACCGCCTGGTTGCCGATGGCGACGCCGTGCTCGTTGGCGCCCATCTCCGCGCCCCACATCCAGAAGGGTACGCTCAGCAGGACGGCGTACGTTTCCTCGACCTGGGGCAGCTCGACGTACGTGCACCGCACGGTGCTGCCGGGTTCGTGTCGGGTGCGAGGCACGGCGAGCAGGTACTGCGCCTCGTTAGGCTCGCGGTCGGAGTTCTTGCCGAAGATCACCGCGCCGTCGGCGGTGGCTGGGCCCAGGGCTACGACGGTATCGCACATGGTGGCATCCTCGCTGGGTTGTGTGGGTGTGTAGGCTTATTGTAACTGAGCGTGGCGCTTGGGAGAAATGAAAGAGGCGACCTCGATGGGCGGCTTTGCGACCCCACCCCGGTGCAGTTGGCTTCGCCAACCGCACACCCCCTCCCCGCTGGCAGGGAGGGGGAAGAGGCGACCCGACGGTCGCCTCCTGGCACGGGTGAGGTAAGCCTACCCCACAAGCTCGGCGTTGATCGACTTCTCGACGCCCTGCAGCACCTGCGAGACGGGGCAGTTGTTCTTGGCGTTCTCGGCCATCTGCTGAAACGTGCTCTCGTCGATGCCCGGCACCTGCGCGCGGGTGTCGAGCTGGATGCGCGTGATCTTGAAGCCGCCGTCCACCCTCTCGACCGTGACCTGCGCCTCGGTCTCGACACTCTGCGGGTCGTAGCCCTCGCGCTCCAGCGCGCCGGCGAACGCCATCGAGAAGCACCCGGCATAGGCTGCGCCGAGCAGCTCTTCGGGGTTCGTCCCCTCGCCTTCCTCGAAGCGCGACGTGAACGAGTACTGCCCGTCAAACGCGCCGCCGCCGAACTTCATGTTACCGTTACCACCCCGAAGGCCGCCCTCCCAGCGGGCGTTTGCACGACGTGTAGGCATAACTGACTCTCTCCTCTGGATACGTGGAATTCAGGTCGGGGCTGGCTCCCGCGGCTGCGGACCTCCCCACCCTGATTATAGGGAGTCCGCATGGCGCTTTGTATGGCTGTATGCAACCCGGCAGAACCGGGCACGAAATGTCGGGACGGCAGCGCAAAGCCGGGGTATGCTGGTAGCGAACAGGAGGCAGACTGTGAACCCGCTTGAAAATATGAACGCGGCGATGAACTACATCGAGGCGAACCTCGACGGCGAGATCGACTTCCGCGAGGTGGCAAGGCTGGCGATGACGTCGGAGTACCACTTCACGCGGATGTTCTCGTTCCTGGCCGGGGTGACGCTGTCGGAGTACATCCGCCGCCGCCGGCTGACGCTCGCCGCCGCCGAGCTCCAGTCAACCGATGCGCTGGTCATCGACGTGGCGCTGAAGTATGGCTACGGCTCGCCGGACGCGTTCGCGCGGGCGTTCAAGCAGGTGCACGGCGTCACGCCTTCTGAGGCGCGGGAGGCGGGGCAGCCGCTCAGAGCCTACCCGCGCATGTCGTTCCAACTAACCATCCGAGGAGGTGGAGAAATGAACTACCGTCTCGAAGAAAAAGACGGCTTTCGCATCGTCGGTGTTATGAAGCGCGTCCCGCTCATCTACCGGGGCGAGAACCCGGAGATCACCGCGCTGTGGAAGGAGCTGGGCAGGGAGGGCATCGAACGGCTCAAGCCGCTCTCGAACGTCGAGCCCGGCGGAATCATCCAGGTTTCGGCGAACTTCAGCGAGGGGCGCGCGGAGCACGGCGAGCTCGACCAGTGGATCGGCGTGGCGACCACGCACGAGGCTCCGGAGGGCTTCGAGCAGCTTGAGGTGGCCCCTTCGACGTGGGCGGTGTTCGAGTCGGCAGGCCCGTACCCGGACACCATACAGAACCTGTGGGCGCGCATCTTCGCCGAGTGGTTCCCGTCGTCAGGGTACGAGCTTTCGCAGGGCCTCGAAATCCTGTGGACCGAGCACTTCGAGCTCGACGCGCCGGACTTCCGGAGCGAGATCTGGGTGCCGGTTCAGCGAAGCAGTTCACCCAGGTCGTAGGCTGTGAACCGCTCGGGGACAAGCACGCGGGCGCGTGGGGCCAGCTTGGAGACGAGGCTGGCCCACGCGCCGAGGTCCAATCGGCGCGGCAGCGCAAGACCCGGCAGCGGGTGGAGCGAGGGCCGCGCCGGTTTGCTTAACGGGCGGAACATGTCGTCGAAGTGATTGGGCAGCACGAGGCGCGGCTGCGTCGCTTCGAGGATGCGGGAAAGCTGTTCCCGGCTGGCGTCCGCCCCCACCAGCAGCACGCCGGCGGGCACGGGCGGCTCGCGCTCGATGCCGCTGGCGATCAGCACCTGCATGCCACCCACCTCTACGCGGAACGAGAACAGCTCCCTGACGCGGTAGTCCCGCGCGCGCAGCGGCGGGCGCAGCCCCGCGCGGAGCGGCCCCTGCGCCGGGACCCGGCCCAGGATGACGCGGTGCGGCACCTCGTAGACCTCTACGGCAAACGGGCCGAGCGAGAGCCGGTCGCCCGGCGCAATGGCGCACACCTGCTCGGGCGGCACGCCCAGCACGCCGAGCAGCTCGCAGCTCTGGCGCGGGGCGTACACCGTCGCCCCGCTCATCCGCGCGACCTCCGGCACGTCGAGCAGGTGGTCGAAGTGCGCGTGCGAGACCACGACCCACCCGGCGTGCGGCGTGTGGCGCTGTACCGCGGCGGGGCTCGGTGCGATGCGCCCGAACGCCAGCCGCCGCAGCGGCACCCGCGTGAAGTACGGGTCGAACAGCAGCCCGCACCCCTCCACGCTCAGGTGCCAGCCCGCCGTGCCGAGGTATTGTAGCTGGACGATGGGGTCGTTCCTTTCAGAGTTGCCGGGCAATCAACTGCCCGGCTAAATACTGCGAAGCCCCTGCCGGGGCTGAGTAGTGTCGGATCTTGCTACGCGCAGGTTCCATGTGGGGATCCGGCGCCGGTAGGGGCGGGTCTCAGACCCGCCCCTACACACGTGGAGCCTCTGCAAAACATAGGCTCCACATCACAGGGCGCTGTTTTGCCCACTCCCCGGCCTATTGCTCCTGCCGATCGCGTTTGATATACTGCGCTGGGGCTTACCGGTTCCCGATTTTTGATTACAGGAGTCAATATGGCAGAGATTCTAGAGTTTATCCGCGTCACCGTCGAGAGCATCATCCTCTCCCTGGGCTACCCCGGTATCGCGCTGGTGATGTTTATCGAGAACGTCTTCCCGCCGATCCCCTCCGAAGTCGTCATTCCGTTCGCGGGCTTCCTCGTACAGCGCGGTGAGTTCTCGATGGTCGGCGTGCTCGTCTCTGCCACGATCGGAGTTCTGCTCGGTGCCGTCCTCATTTACTATATCGGCGTCTGGGCCGACGAGCCGATCATCCGCGGCTTTGTGCGGCGCTATGGTAAGTGGTTCTTCCTCTCCGAAGACGACATCGACCGCTCGATGGCGTTCTTCGACAGGCACGGCGAGTGGGTGGTGTTCTTCGGGCGGCTGATCCCCATCATCCGCAGCCTGATCTCGCTGCCCGCCGGCATGAACCGCATGAGCCTGCCCCGGTTCCTGGCCTTCACCGCGCTCGGCTCCCTGATCTGGAACTCCGTGCTCGGCATTGCCGGCTACATCCTCGGCGCCAACTGGCAGCGCATCCTCGATATCACCGACCGGTACGAGAAGGTCTGGCTGGCACTCATGGCCATCGCCGTGATCGCCTTCTTCGGCAAGCGCATCTACGACTCGCGGAAAGCGACCGCAAAAAAAGCGGTGGTGCCCGTCGAGAAGGCCGAGTAGCCCGCCGTGAAGCTGCGCAAGCGGTTGTTCGCGTGGTTCTACCACAACGTGCTGAGCGGCGGGGGCGAGCCTGACCTCAGCGACCCGTTCACCCGGGATGTGCGGCTGCCGCTTATGGAGCAGGCCCGCGGCGACGTGCTGGAGATCGGCGCGGGGGACGGCGGCAACCTGTCACTGTACCCGCCGGGAATCCGCCTGACACTGCTGGAGCCCAACCCCTACATGATCCGCTACCTCACCCGCCGCTGTAACGACGTCGCGGCGGCCTGCGTGCAGGTCGTCGAGGGGATGGGCGAAGATCTGCCCTTCCCCGACGGTTCATTCGATACGGTGGTGATTACTCACGTGCTGTGCTCTGTGCGGAATCAGGCGGAAGTGCTCGCCGAGGTGCGGCGCGTGCTGCGCCCCGGTGGCCGCTTCCTGTTCCTGGAGCACGTCAGCGCCCCGCCCGGCAGCTCCACGAGCCGCACCCAGCGGCTCATTAACCCGCTGTGGAAGGCGGTTGGCGATGGCTGCCACCTGACGCGTGACACGGGCGCGGCGATCCGCGCGGCGGGCTTCGCCGAAGTGGACCTGCGCTCCTTCGAAGCCGAGGCGATGCCGGTTGTGAGCCCGCACGTCGTCGGCTCGGCGCGGGTGTGAGACTCCGTCATCCTGCGAGCAGGGAAGGGAAGACACCTGTTCCCCTCCTTGCTGGCGGGGAGGGGTGAGTAGGCTACTGGCCGGCCACCGCCTGAGAATGGAATTCTCAGGCTGCAAGAGATGCGTCGCCTGAAGGCGACCTGCCAGTTGGCCGCACCGCTATTCTGGTCGCCTTCAGGCGACGCATCATAGGTAGCCTGATGCTTCAGCATCAGGCGAGGCTCGGTCACCCCGGCTTAATTCCGTGAGACCCCCTACACATCCAGGCTGAAGATGCGCGCGGGCGCGCCGCACTCGTAGCTACCGAAACGCTCCTGCTCGTCCCGGACGATCATATCCCCCAGCGTATCGCCAAGCTCCATGAGCCGGTCGATTGCGTCCGCGTCGTCCATCCCTATGGGCTCGTCGAGGTCGATGTTAAAGCGGCGGAAGTCGAGCGCGGCGTCGTAGCTGCCCTCCCGCGCGGCGACCGCCTCCACGAAGAAGTGGCGCACCAGCCGCAGCTGCTGGAGGTTGGCGTCCTGGATGAACGTCTCGATGGTCGGGAAGACCCACTCCGGCCCGTACATCCCGCGCGGCGTGCGCTGGAAGCCGCGCAGCCACTGGTGCCACATGCCGCGCGGCGACGCCCTCCCGGTGCCGATGCTGATCAGCGTGGTATTGTCCAGCCGCCAGCCCTGCTGCGCGAGGCAGAAGGCGATCTCATAGGCGGCGAGGTACGAGGGGTTGCTGTAGGAGCCCACGCCGCCGTCGATCCAGTAGCGCGGCTCGGGGATCCACTCCTCGCTTTCCGATGGCGGCAGGCCGGGCGTTGCGTAGCGGTGCTCGTACACGGGGAACACCGTCGGCACGATGGAGCTGGCCATCACGGCATCGCGCAGCCGCCAGCCCATGAAGCGGGGCTTGTAGAGCTTGATGAAGCGCGTCCGGTTGGCGTACACGTCCGTCGCGGTGATCACCATGTTGAAGTCGGGGCGCTCGGCATGCAGCCGCCCGATGCTGATGTTGCCCAGATAGCGGTGCAGGCTCTCCTCCAGCGGGCCGCTGCCGTACTGGTAGCGCACCAGGTACTTGATCAGCGGCAGGTTGCGCCACGTCTTGCGGAAGATGCTCGGCCCGAGCTCGGCGTACAGATCGGCCATCGTGCGGGCGTTGAGGCCGCGCGCGATGCCCGCCGCGATGATCGCGCCGGTGGACGTGCCTGCCGTGAGCCGCACCAGCTCGCTGATGGGCCTGCCGGTGGCCTCTTCGAGCTTCATCAGCGCGCGGGTGACCATCACCCCGCGGATACCGCCGCCGTCAACGGCCAGGGCGACGTTCTGGCGCAGGGGCTTGGTGAGCTGGGGCATGGGGCACTCCTGTGGCTTGAAGTGTGGGCTACTCTGGCCAGAACGCGGCGTGGAGGCGTGTCTGCAGGGCCTGCATCTGCTGCCAGGCCGCCTCGTCGAGGCGGGCGCGCAGGGCGAACAGCTCGTGGAACGTCTCGATCACGCCGGCCTCTGTCACGAGCCCGAGCGTGATGCCTGTCTCGATGGCGTACACCAGATCGACGAATGCTTGAGACGCGTCACCGGGCAGCGGCCCGGTGAGGATCTGCCGCACGGCGCGCTGCTGCGTCTCCGCCAGCCACGCGTCCTCCTCTGCCAGACAGCGCTCGAACGCCGCCATCTCCGCCGCCTCGAATGACCACCCGCTGGCGGCGGCGTTCTCTTCAAGGTGTGCGACGCTTGACGGGCCGCTCAACGCGCACATGATGCCGGGTTGGGCCAGCACCCAGGCGATGGCCGCCTGCGCCGGGGTCCTGCCGTGGCGAGCGGCGATCTCCGCCAGCCGCGCGGCGACGCGCAGCCCGGAGGCGAACCGCTCGCGCTGGAACAGCGGGTCCATGTGGCGCAGGTCACCGGGCGGGAAGGTCGTGCTCGCGTCGAACCGGCCGGTGAGCAAGCCCCGCCCGGTCGTGCTAAATGCGATGCCCGCCACGCCATGCTCGCGGCACAGAGGCAGCAGCGTGGAGCGTGCCTCGCGGGCGGCGGCGCTCAGCTCCATGAGTTCGGAGAACGGACGCCCCGCCTGCATGTAGCATTCGACGCGCGGCAGCGGGAGGTGGCTCAGCCCGTAGTGCCGGATCTTGCCCTGGCGCTTAAGGTCTTCGAGCGTGCCAACCGTTACCTCGACGGGCGTCGCCGGGTCGTCGTAGTGCACCTGATAGACATCGATCCAGCCGGTGTTCAGGTTGCGCAGGCTCTGCTCGCAGGCCGTTCGGATGGACTCCGGCGAGAGGTCGGGCTGCGCGCCGTTTTTCAGGCCGATTTTGGTCAGGATGATGGCTTCATCGCGGAATGGGCGGACCGCTTCACCGAGCACGCGCTCGGCATCGTCACCGTATGCAGCGGCGGTGTCGAACACGGTGACGCCGAGCTCGTGCGCGCGCCGCAGCATGCGGCGGAATTCCGCCGCATCTTTCGTGCCGTACACCCCGGCCAGCGCATAGCAGCCCACGCCGATCTCGGAGATGGTGAGGTCGTGGTGCTGGCGGTACTGCATGTGGTTCCTCTTTCCTGCTGAGGGTTCCGCCACCATGATATGCGCGCCCCGCCGGATTGCCAAGCGCAGG
>CAZDLX010000105.1:11038-12466 GCA_964506005.1 uncultured Anaerolineae bacterium
AGCGACATGTGCAGGGGCGGCTCGTGATGCTCCGCATCATTAGAGCCGCCCCATAGATGATAATCTCAGGAAGTACGTGACGTGCGGGTGAGGTTTACTCCTCGCGTACCGGTGCTTCGATGGTCATCTCCCCGGCATTCTCGAAGTTGAGCGTCAGCGTCACGGTGTCGCCCTCGCGCAGTGCCTCTGTCACGCCGATCAACATGACGTGGTAGCCGCCCGGCTCCAGGCTCACGCTCTCGCCCGCCGGGATGTCGATGCGCTCGACGTGATGCATGGCCATCATGTCGTCCTCCATGGCGACGGTTTCGTGGATCTCCACCGACTCGGCAAAGTCTGCCCCCGCGCCAAGCAGGGCGTCGTCCTGCCCGGTATTGTTGGTGATCACCATGTAGCCCGCGCCGTTGCCCTGCGCCATCGGCGATGGGCGCACCCAGGCATCTTCGACGGCGAGCCCTTCCTCCATACTGCCCTGGCTGCAGGCGGCGAGCGCCAGCGCTGCGAGCAGGACCAACACAACCAGCAGCTTACGTATCACTTACAGCTTCCCCCTGATGAAGTATCTTAGGTCCTTGACGAGGAACTCTACATCCGTCTCGTGGAGCATCCGCAGCTTGAGGATGCCCTCGCGGTTGATCACGAACATCGACGTGGTGTGCGTGATGCCGTAGCCGGGGATCGTCTCGCCCCGGTCGGAGCGCAGGACCTTCACGTTGTAGGCGTCCTGCACGGTCTGAAGCTGCTCCTCGGTGCCATACAGCCCGATGAACCGCTCGTCGAAGTAGTCGAGATACGGCTCGATCTGCTCCGGCGTGTCCACCTCGGGGTCGATGGTGATAAACACCACCTTCACGTCCTCCGCATCCTCGCCCAGCGCGTCCATCGTCCGGCTGAGGTCGAGCAGTGCCGTCGGGCAGACGTCGGGGCACGACGTATAGCCGAAATACAGCACGACCACATCGCCCTGCAGGTCGCTCAGGCGGAGCGTGCCGCCGTCGCTGCGGGGCAGCTCGAAGTCAGGAGCGGGCTGCGGGTCCTCATAGAGTGTGCCGTGCGGGTGGGGCGCCAGCACCATGGCGAGGCCAGGGCCGGCGGTAAAGATCAGCAGCAGTGCGCCGATGATGATCGCAGTACGGATCAGCTTGCGCCGCTCCTGTTGTTCGTCATTTCGCGCAATGCCGGTCCCCTCAACCGGCGGAACGGATTCCATCGTTATCCTCTTCTAGCTACGTGTACAGGGCTTCTCAAAGGGCCTGCCAGGCCGGCAGGCGTTGGCATCCGGTGGTTCACATGTGACCATATCTCAAAGGGCGGGCGAGTACCACCCATAGCCGGGCGAGGATGGTAGGGAGGTTCACGAGTTAATTGAGTACTTGTGTGACACGCGCCGCCGGACAATCAATTGTCCGGCTACAGGGCAGCTCCGCT
>CAZDLX010000106.1:0-1347 GCA_964506005.1 uncultured Anaerolineae bacterium
TGCTCGACGGGCACGACCTGCGCGACCTGACGCTCGACTCGCTCGCCGACAACATCGGCATGGTTACGCAGGAAACATACCTGTTCCACGACACGATCCTGACGAACCTGCTGTACGCCCGGATGGATGCCACGCCGGAGGAGGTCGAGGCGGCCTGCCGTGCGGCGAACATTCACGACTTCATCATGGAGCTGCCTGAGGGCTACCACACCATCGTCGGGGAGCGCGGCTACCGGCTGAGCGGCGGCGAAAAGCAGCGGCTCGCCATCGCGCGTGTCGTGCTCAAGGATCCGCGCATCCTGGTGCTCGACGAGGCGACCAGCCACCTCGACAGCCAGTCCGAGGCGCTGATCCAGGAGGCGCTGCAGAAGGTGCAGTCGGGCCGGACGAGCGTGGTGATCGCGCACCGGCTGAGCACCATCCTGGCAGCGGACAAGATCCTGGTGATGGACCGCGGGCGCATCGTAGAGCAGGGCACCCACGCCGAGCTGCTGGCGGAGGGCGGGCTGTACTCCCAGCTCTACCACACGCAGTTCAGCGGCGAGCCGGAGATGCGCTGAGCGAATAACCTGCTGCCAATCGTGAAGGTATTGTAGGGGTCCAGCATGCTGGACCCCTACCGTTGTGCTGAGCGTATTTCAGCGTGCCGCACTCCCCGTTGAAACGGAGCTCTGCTTTTGCTCCCCGGTTTGCGCCCCCCACTTGCCCCGTTTGCCCTCCTGGCTACAATTACGCCAACTGCCGCCACCTGTTCCGTAAGGGAGAGACACGTTGGAGGAGCTCAAACGGCGCATCCTGGCCGAGGGCCGCAATCTCGGCGGGGGCATCCTCAAGATCGACAGCATCCTCAACCACCAGATGGACCCCGTCCTCATGGCCGAGATGGGATGCGAGTTCGCCCGGCGCTTCGAGGGGAGCGGTGCCACGCGCATCCTCACCGCCGAAGTCTCCGGCATCGGGCCGGCCCTCGCGACCGGCATGGCCATGAAGCTGCCCGTCGTATACGCCCGCAAGCGCAAGCCGATCACGATGAAGGAGCCGGTCTTCGTCGAGACCGCGCCCTCGGCGACGAAAGGCGGCGACGTGCTGCTGATGGTATCGCCGGAATTCCTGCTCCCCGGCGACCGTGTGCTCATCATCGACGACTTCCTCGCCAGCGGCAAGACGCTTGAGGCACTGGTGCACATCGTGAAGCAGGCCGGAGCGGAGGTCGCCGGAATTGGCACGGTGGTCGAGAAGGAATTTGAGAGCGGGCGGGAGATTCTCGCCGATCACTGCCCGCAGATCGAATCGCTCGTGATCGTCAAGGCGATGATCAACGGCGACATCATTCTGGCGGAGTAGCGT
>CAZDLX010000106.1:1447-12363 GCA_964506005.1 uncultured Anaerolineae bacterium
GCTCGTGATCGTCAAGGCGATGATCAACGGCGACATCATTCTGGCGGAGTAGCGTATGGCGTATGGCGTATAGCGCCCTGCGGGAACGGACTATGTGCCATCCGCCATAGAGCGAGCGCAGCGAGCGAGCCATCTGCCATCTGTCACAAAGGACCACCCTATGCCGCATGACACCATCGCCGTGCTCGACTACGGCTCGCAGACCGCCCAGCTCATCGCCCGGCGCATCCGGGAGGTCGGCGTGTACAGCGAGCTCCACCCCTGGGACGCGCCGCGCGAGCGTGTGCTGGGGCCGCACGTGCGCGGGCTGATCCTCTCCGGCGGGCCGAACAGTGTCTACGCGACGGGTGCGCCCACCCTGCCCGGCTACGTGCTCGAATGCGGGCTGCCGGTGCTCGGCATCTGCTACGGCATGCAGCTTCTGACCCACACGCTGGGCGGCGAGGTGAGCGCCTCGCAGGCGCGGGAGTACGGCCCCGCCACCGTGGAGCGCGCAGGCGACTCGCCGCTGTGGGCCGGGCTGCCGCCCGCGCTCGACGTGTGGATGAGCCACGGCGACCGCATCGAGTGCCTGCCGCAAGGTTTTGCCCCGCTCGCCCGCACGGCGCACTCACCCGTCGCGGTGATGGGCGACGGCGTGCGGCAATTGTACGGCGTGCAGTTCCACCCCGAGGTCTCGCACACCCCGCGCGGCAGCGAGATCCTCGCGAATTTCGCCCTGCGTGTATGCGGCTGCACCCCCGACTGGACGCCCCAGGTCTTTATCGACGAGGCGGTCGCCCGCATCCGGCAGCAGGTCGGCGAGGGGCGGGTGCTGCTCGGCCTCTCCGGCGGGGTGGACTCGTCCGTCGCCGCCGCGCTGCTCCACCGGGCGATAGGCCGCCGGCTGGTCAGCGTGTTCATCGACCACGGGCTGCTGCGCCAGGGCGAAGCCGGGCAGGTCGTGGAGACATTCGAGCGAACGCTGGGCCTGAACCTGATCGCCGTGGACGCCAGCGAAACGTTCCTTGCCGCGCTGGCAGGGGTGACGGACCCCGAAGAGAAGCGGCGGATCATCGGCGAGCAGTTCGTCCGGGCATTCGAGCAGCAGGCGCGCCGCGTGGCCCGCGAGTTCGGCGAGATCGCGTTCCTGGCGCAGGGCACGATCTACCCCGACATCATCGAGTCGGCGGCACCCGACCGCCCCGGCGCGCAGCGCATTAAGTCCCACCACAACGTGGCGGGGCTGCCTGCGGATATGGTGCTTGAGCTGGTCGAGCCGCTGCGCTACCTGTTCAAAGACGAAGTGCGGCGGGTAGGCGAGGCGCTCGGCCTGCCGGACGAGATCGTGTGGCGGCAGCCCTTCCCGGGGCCGGGGCTGGCGGTGCGGTGCCTGGGCGAAGTGACTCGCGAGCGACTGGATACGCTGCGAGCCGCCGATGCCATCTTCACCGGGGCGCTGCGCGAGGCGGGCATGCTGCGCGACGACACCGCGCAGGCGTTCGCGGTGCTGCTGCCCGTACAGAGCGTCGGCGTGATGGGCGACCACCGTACCTACGCCGAGACGGTTGCGCTGCGCGCCGTCGCGACGGACGACTTCATGACCGCAGACTGGGCCCGCCTGCCATATGATCTGCTCGCCTCGGTCAGCGCGCAGATCGTCAACCGCGTACCCGGCGTGAACCGCGTCGTCTACGACATCACCAGCAAGCCCCCCGCCACAATCGAGTGGGAGTAGCCCCTCACCTGGCCTTTTCCCTCCTCAGCAGCACGAAGGCCGCAAGCAGCAGCGCGAAGATAAGAATCGCTGCCGCTAGCTGCCCGATTGCCGCTGCGGGAACGGGTTCGAGCGGCCACGGGTACACAAAACCGATGAGCGCGCGGTTCAGCCAGACAAACACCACAAAACCAAAAATGAAAAAGGCCTCGTGGTTGCCTGCAAACACCTTCCGGCTCCAGTGCAGCAGAATGGCACTCAAGCCGGTGAGCAATAATGAGAAGAAGTAGTTCGTCCAGTTAATGCCGACGATCAGGTTTTCGTACTCGGCGGGGATGTAGCTTGACCACTGGAACATTGCCGGGACGAAGAAATGCCAGATGCCGACCAGTAGGCTCAGGATCAGGCCTGCGAAGTAGAAGCCTTTTGCTGCTTTCATGCGACGTGCCACTTGATTTCTGTCAGGTTCATCTGTTGACCTTCCACACTCAGTTTAGAGCGGGCTTGTTTACTGCCGCGTGAATTCTATCTCCCAGTTCGTCTATTACCATCCTGAAATGTCGCTCATCTCGCAGCGTTGAGTTCGGGTCAATTTCGCCCGGCGAGCCTGCGTCTGCAACTCGCCCTGCACCATGCGCGTATTGATAGGTGAAGCGATCGCCCAATCCGGAAGCAGGCGGACGATCGAATGCTCCTCCAGGGAGCAGTTTGCAACATGATTGGTAGGCCGCCGACCGCCATGGGGTGGGAACGAGCGGCAGAGCGCTATCTGTAGAGAGGTGCAAGCATGGATTACGGCGAGATTGTCCGCCGCGCGTGGGACATCGTCTGGAACAACAAGTGGTTGATCATCCTTGGCGTCGTGGTCGCGCTGACGAGTGGCGGCTCGTTCTCGGGTAGTGGGAGCGGGTACGACTTCGGTGACATCGGCAGGGACCGCGACTTCGAGGACGAGTTCGATTTCGAAGATGAGTTCGGCCAGGAGTTCGAGTTCGACTTCGACTTCGACGAGGGGTTTGACTTCGAGGGCGATATGAGCGCCCTGCCCGTGATTGGCGGGCTGGCGATGGCGGTGCTCATCCCGCTGCTCTGCCTGGGTATGATCATCGGGCTGGTGCTGTGGGCGCTCGGCGTCGTGGCGCGAGGTGCGCTCGTGTATGGTACTGACCTGCTCGACAGCGGCGCTCAGACCGATCTCGGCACCTCCTGGCGGGCGGCCTGGGCCAAGGGCTGGCGTCTCATCGGCATCAGCGTGCTGCCGGCCATTCCGGGCCTGATCCTGCTCGTCATGGCGCTCGGTTTCGGCGGAGCATTCTACGGCCTGTCAGGCATGCGGGGCGATATGTTCGCCGGGACGGCAGGCGCGCTCGGCGCTACCTTCGCGGCGGTGGCCTGCATCGCGGGCCTGGCGGCGCTGGTGCTCGGCCTGCTCCGCACGTTCGCCGAGCGGGCGGCGATGCTCGAGGACACGCGCGTGTGGGACTCGTACCGTCGCGGCTGGGCGGTTCTGCGTGGCAATCTCGGCCCGGCGATCGTGCTCTTCCTGATCCAGATCGCCATCAGCTTCGGGGTGGGCCTCGTGATGCTCCTGGCGACGCCGCTGCTCATCTGCCTGTGCCTGATCATCATCCCGCTGGTGCTCATCGTCAACGGCACGGTGGCGGCCTACTTCTCGACGCTGTGGACGCTGGCCTGGCGTCGCTGGACTGGGCGCGGCACTCGCGGCGAGCCGGTGGTCGTCGAGGCACCGCCGGCAGTCTAGCACTAACCGCCCTGCAACCTTGTACCGCGCTGCCTGTGGCAGCGCGGTACCTTTTTACGGTTGACTCTCCCTCGGAACTGCCGTAAACTGCCTATATCTAAACTCCCAGTGAAGTAGTAGACTTTTGGCGGCTGCATGAAGCTCTCGAAGCGCGGCGAGTACGGCCTGCGAGCGATGATGGACCTGGCAGACAGCAGTTCGGACCACGTCGTGCCGATCAAGGACATCGCCGAACGTCAGCATATCCCGGCGAAGTATCTGGAACAGATCCTGCTGACGCTGAAGAATGCCGGCCTGCTGAACAGCAAAATGGGGCTCAACGGCGGCTACTACCTCGCCGCTCCGCCCGAGAGCATCAGCCTGGGCCAGATCGTTCGCGTGTTAGATGGCCCGCTCGCGCCTATTCGCTGTGTCAGCCAGATGGCCTATGAGCCCTGCGGCTGCCCGGATGAGGAAAGGTGCGGCCTGCGTCTCATCATGCTCGACGTTCGCAACGCCATCGCGGACATCCTCGATCACACGTCACTCGCCGACATCACCGAGCGCGTCGACAACCTGATTAACCTGCCTTTGGACTGAGCCGGCCCGTTTCTACCGCCGACCATTGCTGTGATGCATAAAGTCCTACTAATACAATAGACTTTTAGGTACTTACCCGGCTGCCTTACCCTTCCTCATGCAAGGAGTACTCGATGAGTCCGCTGCTGAACGTCCTGCTCTTCGTGGGGGTGGGCTTCCTCGCCCAGATCATCGACGGCGCGCTCGGTATGGCTTACGGCGTCAGCTCGACGACCTTCCTGCTGAGCATCGGCGTGCCTCCTGCCACGGCAAGCGCGAGTATCCACGTCGCCGAGGTGTTTACGACCGCGACATCCGGTTTTTCCCACTTCAAGCTTGGCAATGTCGACAAGCGGCTGATGCTGTCGCTGCTCATCCCCGGCGTGCTCGGCGGCGTGATCGGCGCGTACATCCTCGTCGGGATTCCGACAGATATCATCAAGCCGGTGGTCGCCGTGTACCTGCTGGTGATGGGCGTCGCCATCCTGGTGCGGGCCTTCCGCTCGGCGCGCCCACCCCGGAACCAGGAGCCGCGCCCCATTCTGCTGGCGCTGGCCGGCGGGTTTTTCGACGCGATTGGCGGCGGCGGCTGGGGCCCAATCGTGACCTCGACGCTCGTTGCGAACGGGCACGAGCCGCGCTACACCATCGGCACCGTGAACGCGACAGAGTTTTTCGTGACGACCGCCGAGGCGATCACGTTCATCATCGCCATCGGGGCGGTCATCCGGCAGCACTGGACCATCATCCTCGGCCTGCTGCTCGGCGGCGTGATCGCCGCACCACTGGCAGCCTACGTCTGCAAGCGCGTCCCCGCCAGGACGCTCATGATCATGGTCGGGGTGCTGATCACGCTGCTCAGCATCCGCACGCTGTACCAGGTGTTCGCAGGGTAGGCCGCCCAGCGCGGGCCTTGCACGCTCTGCCCGCGTCGCTGATAATGCAGGCAGGCCCACCACACAGGAGAGAGGAACCATGGCTGATCTACCCGTGCGCGAGATGACGCTTTACAAGCACGGCGTCGGCTTCTTCCGGCGCGAAGGCGAGGTCACCGGGGAGGAAGTGACGCTCACATTCCGCCACGACGCGATCAACGACGTGCTCAAGAGCCTCGTCGTGTTCGACCGCGCCGGGGGGCAGGTGCGGGGCATCCACTACCAGACCCCGCTCGACCCCGGCGCGGCGCAGGCGGACAGCTCGATCCATCTCTCCGACCACGCCAGCCTGCGCGACCTGCTGCGCGACCTGCGCGGGCGGGCCGTCGAGCTGGACGTGAGGGGCCAGCTTCTGCGCGGGCGGGTTGTCGGCCTCGACGTGCTGGAAACAGACGAAAACCCGCTTGAGAACACACTCGTCACGCTCGCCGGAGTGGGTGGCGAGCTGGGCGTGGTGCGCCTCAGCGATGTGCTGGGTCTCCGGCTGCACGACGCCCGCGCCGAGCACGACCTGCACTTCTTTCTCGACAGCAGCCTGACGGAAGAGCTGCGACGCACCGTCTCCGTGCGGCTGGGGGGTGAGGACACCCACCGGCTCGTCGCAAGCTACGTCGCACCCAGCCCAACCTGGCGCGTCAGCTACCGCGTCGTCGCCGAGAGCGAGGAGGGGCGCGAACAGGGCACCGCACTGCTGCAGGGCTGGGGGCTGTTCGACAACCGGCTCGACGAAGACCTGGAGGACGTGCAGGTGACGCTCGTCGCCGGGCAGCCGATCTCGTTCATCTACGACCTGTACTCCTCCCGCATCCCCGAGCGGCCTGTCGTCGAAGACGAGGCGCGCACCGCGCCGGGCCCGGTCGAGTTCCGGGGTGTCCGCAAGGCGCGTGGTGAGCGCCCTGCCGACGGCATCGACCAGGGCGAGATGATCGCCTCCCAGGCGCTGATGGCCGCCCCCCGCCCGATGGCCCGCCGGGCGGCAGCCTTCGACATGAGCCGGGAGGAAGCCGCGGTCGAGCCTGCCGCCGAGGGACGCGAGGCTGGCGAGTTCTTCCAGTACGTCGTCACTTCGCCCGTGAGCGTCAAACGCGGGGAGTCGGCGCTGGTGCCCATCCTGGGCTCGGACGTGCGTTACAACCGCGAGCTTCTGTACAACGGGGCCAAACTGCCCCGGCACCCTGTAGTGGCCCTGCGCTTCGCCAACACCACCGGCCTGACGCTGGAACGCGGCCCGGTGACCATCGTCGAGGACGGCGAATACCGGGGTGAGGCCGTGATCCCTTTCACCAAGGCGGAGGGCGACGTCTACCTCGCCTACGCCGTGGAGCTCGGCGTGCGCGTTACGGAGAACACCGCGCACCACACCGAAACCGCCGGGCTGTCCATCCGCGAGGGCTACCTGCTGATCAACGAGTACCAGGTGCAGACCGTCACCTACACCATCGAGAACGAGACTGCCGAGGCGCGGACCATCACCGTCGAAGCGCCGGTTACGCCGCAGTACGAGCCGTTCAACACCCCGCCGCCCGCCAGCGAGACGGCTGCCGAGCGCCGCTGGCAGGTCGAGGTCGAGGCGCAGGGTACAGCGGAATTCACGCGCCGCGAGCGTCACCTCACCACGCGCCACGAGCAAATAACGGGGCTCGACTACCGCCGCCTGCAGCGCTTCCTGCGCGACCGCTGGCTGGACCAGGAGACGTTCGACCGGCTCTCCGCGCTGCTCGACAACCTCGCTCTCATCCAGCAGGCCGAGCAGGACAAGGCACAGCTCAAGACGGAGCGCGAGGAGATCTACGGCCGGCAGGCGCAGCTCCGCGAGAACCTGCAGGCGCTCAAACCTGCCGGGCAGGAGGGCGTGCTGCGCAACCGGGTGCTCGGGCAGCTTAAGACCACCGAGGACCGGCTGGACGAGATCGAGACGCAGGTCAAGGCGCTGGACGAGCAGATAGCCCAGGCCGAAGCGCGGAACGACGAGATCATGGCGGCGCTGGAAGGGCAGGCGGGGGGATAGGGGCACGTGCAATTGCCCTCCGACCCCCTTCGCCCCTTCGGGGCACTTCCCCCTGAAAGGGGGCAGAGGGTGGCCTGGCGTGGAGCCGCACTCGCCCCCTCTTAGGGGGAGATGGGGTTGCGAAGCAACCTCAGAGGGGGTTGCAGGTTGGTCTTCAGATCATCTGGATTGGCAGGGATGGGGCACGTGTTGCGCAACGCGCATGCTGCGCCCCCACTACTCCCCCCTCACACGTACCCGTGCTCGCGGAACCATGCGATGGTATCCCGCGCGGTCTCGGCGAAGGGGCGCGGGGTGAAGCCCAGCACCTCCCAGCCCTTCGAGCAGTTGTAGGGCTGCCAGTAGGGCAGCGCCCGCATCGTCGCGGTGAGCGGCAGGCGGAGCGCTTCCGCCAGCCCGATGAGCCGCTCCGCTGCCCGGCGTGACAGCACTCTGCGCGGTGCGCGCACCCCGCCAGCCTCCGCAGCCTCCCGCAGCATATCCGCGACGTTGAGGTTGTGCCCGCCGAGAATGTAGCGCTCGCCGGGCTCGCCACGCGACACGGCCCGTACGTGTGCCAGCGCCACGTCGCGGCCGTCCACGAAGTTTGTCACGAGGTCCACGGCGGCGGGCAGCCGCCCCTGTGCCAGCATCAGCAGGATCTGGCTGGTGCTCGGCTTCACGTCGCCGGGGCCGAACACGGCTGTCGGGCACAGGCTCACGACGGGCAGCCCGGCGCGGGTAGCGCGCAGTGCCTCCAGCTCCATCAGCCACTTGGACTCGTAGTAGCTATTCCACGTCGAGCCAGGAACGTACGGGTCGCGCTCGTCGGCAAGGCGATCCCCGCCGGGCGGGGGCTGCCCGATGGTCGCCAGCGAGCTGGTGTACACGACCCGCCCGACGCCCGCCTCGCGCGCCGCCCCGAGCACACGCCGCATCTGCGAGACGCCCTCCCGCACCGCCCTGCGGACGCTGCGCTCGGTGGCGGCGGCGTAGCCCGCTGCATGGAACACCACGTCGCAGCCCTGCATGGCTTCTGTGAGGCCCTCGCCGTCCCCGAGATCGCCTTCGTGCCAGCGCAGCGGCAGATCGCCCACCGCGCCGACTGCGCCGGGCGTCCGCCGCAGCCCGCGGACCTCCCAGCCCTCGGTGTGTGCCGCCCTCGCGATCTGCCCGCCGATGAAGCCCGTCGCGCCCAGCACCAGCACCCGCATAGCCACGCCTCCTGTGATTTCCCTCACCCCTGGCCCCTCTCCCGGCGGGAGAGGGGGAACAGTCTTATGAATGCACGAGAACGATAAGTCAGAAAATAATCTTTCGTGTCATTCGTGCCATTCATGGATCAGTTTTCTTTTCTGTGAAATCTGTGACATCTGTGGACTCAAAAACGCCCCGTGCGGATTGTCGCACAGGGCGTTCTGAAGTCCAAATATGCTCAGAGAGCCGCTAGTTGGCGGCAGCCTCTTCGCCGATGAGGACGCGCTCGTACTTCGGCGCGAAGGAACCATCTTCCCTCTCGACGTAGTACAGACGCATGACGTACTTCGGGCCGGTGTTGCCCTTACGGGCCTTACCAACCGACTTCCTCGCGCCCTTCTTTTCAGCCATTAACAGGAATCTCCTTGATGTATGATCTCTAACGGGGCGTATGATACCAAAAATCGAGGCGCGGAAGCAAGCATTTCCCGCGCCATCGCATCAATTTTGCGTTGGAAAGCACAATCAATCCTTGCCCCCTCCCGGCACCTCACTCCTGCGGGCTGTGCGGCGCGCCAGCAGGGGTAAGGGCGAGAGGGGGCGAAGCGGGTAAGGTGTCTAGCTATCCGCGCCCGGCTCAGGCGGCGCAGGCGGCGTCTGGCTGCCGAGATCGTTCAGCAGGTCGATGCGCGGGTCGAGCGCGATGGGCAGCTTCTCCGGCGGGGTCACGTTGCGAGCGTTGATGATGTACGACAGCGTGACCGGGTCGGTGACGATATCCTCGATGTCGTCGTCTGCCGCGCTGCGGAGCACGAGGTCGATCAGCGCGCCCTGCTCGACGGCATACTTCATCACGAGCGCGTCCTGCCGCGTCATGACCAGCGTGACGATATCAGGCACGGTGATAGCCGGGACCGGCGTAGGCTGGGCCTGCGCGGGATCACCCTCCGCTGCCGCATCCGGGGCTGCCGTCGGCACGGCGGTGACGACGATGGGCTGGTTGAGGTCGCTGAGCGGCCAGTTGCCCATCCGCAGGACCACGGCATTGTCGATCACGAGCTGGGTCGTCTGCTGAACAGCCTTCTCGCCGTCGCCGGGCACAACCATGATCGTCGTACCGAACAGGCCCCGTTCCTCGCGGCCCATCGGGTACCGCTGGAGGGAGATGGACTCCTCCCCGGTTTCGGGGTCAACAGTCTGCTGCACAATGACCGCGTTGTTGGGCAGCTCCGTCTGGAACTCCTGATCCACGTCCATGAAGCGGAACGACATCAGGATGTCGACGTGGTCACCCTCGCGAGGCGCGTAGGCCACCGACGACAGCCGCGTGATCGGCACGGCGATGGCAACCCTGCCCGGCGGGATCAGCAGCGCAGCGTCCGAGCCGAGGTCGGCCAGGTCCTCTGCGTTGCCGAGCGCGGTCAGCATCGTGTCGAGCACCGGCTGGCCGGTCAGGATGTCGACGCGGGCCACCTTGCCGGCGGCCTGGTCAAGTCCGGCCTGGCCTTCGCCGCTGACCACCAGCACGCCGAGTGGCGGCGGCGCGTCGTCGATCACCGGCCACGACATCACGTCGAGGTCGTCGGCGGTAATCAGGCTGCCACGCGGGATGTCACGCCCGGCGACGATGACGTCAACGGTCGGGGCCGTCGTAGGCTGTGCCTGAGCCTGCTGCACCCCGTCCTCGACGAGGGCTTCAACGCCCCCGAAGAGGGCGCCGCGCAGCAGGAAAATGACAACTGCGGCTATGAGGATCACGACGAGTATGGCGACGATCAGGATAATGCCGGTTTTCCGGCCGCGGCCTGCGCCCATTGGGTTATCTCCTGGTTCGAAATCTGCAATCCCGGTGGCGTGGGTGCTCCACCCGGTATGGGTGCGCGTTCAGGTTCTGGTTACCCACCCAGCGTTCGGACACATTATAGGCTTGCCCGGCCCAAACGCATATGGGGGAATCTACCCGCGTTTGGGCCTCTGGCAAGCCCGCAATTGGTACTATTTGACGAGGAACGGCCGCCCTTCGATGGTGATCTTCCAGCCGAAGGTATCGTGATTGCCGCCGACGTAGCTCACCATCAGCCGCCCGCCGTAGAAGGGCAGCCGCCCGTCAGCGACGTCACCCTCGATCAGCTCGCCGGGGATGATGAACTCGTAGCGCGCCCAGGTATCGGTACGGTTCAGGTTGTCGGGGCCGCGGTAGTGCTCTCTTCTCCCCCCGGGGCCGGTCGGCAGGCTGGCGCCACAATCGTTGCTTGACGGCGAGCCATCGTCGAAGCAGGCCATCCAGTCCTGGCGCGAGACGGTGTCGAAGTAGAACGCGATGGGCGGTCTTGTGCCGGAGTCCGCGTCGAACAGGTCGATGAACATGCGCTGCCCGGCGAACTCTGGCCCCAGGTAAGCCAGCGGGATATCCACCCGGTTGGTCGTGTTGGAGTTCATCGGCAGGTGGCCGATGCCGTAGATGGCCACGCCGTCCGAAAGATGGACGTCTACGTCGGCGTCGTACATGCGCTGCAGGTAGATCTGCCGCGCGTTGACGTTGGAGGGCGCTTCGTAGGTAGGGCCTGACGAGCGCGGCGGGCCGGCCCACAGCTCAAAGCCGTTCTCCGACGCTCCGGAGATGCCGCGCACCTCCAGGTAGATATCGCGGACACCTGAGCCGGGATCCACGTAGATGTTCGGCGTCTCGCTCGGGTTTCCCGGCTCGTCTAGAAGCTGGATGATGAAGTTGCCATCGCCAGGGCAACCCGTGCACGGCGCGATCGTCGTCGCGGGCTCTGC
>CAZDLX010000107.1:0-12302 GCA_964506005.1 uncultured Anaerolineae bacterium
GTCCCGGCGTCATAGTACAGCGCGAACATGTCCCCGCCGAGCCCGGTGCTGGTCGGTTCGGTGACGTTCAGCGCGGCAGCCGCCGCCACCGCGGCGTCGGCGGCGTTGCCCCCGCGCAGCAAGATCTCCGCCCCGGCGGCAGAAGCGAGCGGCTGGCTCGTCGCGACGACTCCGCGCGTGGCGTATACCGGCGAGCGCCGGGAATCGAACGTGGGCGGCTGTGCTGCCATGATGCACTCTCTCCCTTCAGTCTTCATCGCCTCGGTCGCTCCCTGCAATCGCCGGCACAAAGGGGAACCCGCACTGAACCCCCGTTGTGTAACGCCCCCTCTCTGTGGCACGGAGAGGGCGTCGGAGGGGGTGAGGTCACCCCGCGCGCCCGGCGCGCTCGCGCTCGACGAGCACGCGGCGCAGGATCTTGCCAGAGGCAGAAACCGGAATCTCTTCGACGAACTCCACGCGCCGGATGCGCTTGTGCGGCGCGACGCGCTCCGCAACAAAGCTCATGATCTCGCCGGCGGCGACCGGCGCCGCCGCTACAATAAACGCCTTCGGAACCTCACCCGCCTCCTCATCCGGCGCGGGTACGACCGCCGCCGCGGCCACCGCCGGGTGGCGCAGCAGCAGCGCCTCCAGCTCGGCGGGTGCGACCTGAAAGCCCTTGTACTTAATCTGCTCTTTGAGGCGGTCCACGATGGTCAGGTAGCCGGCGGCATCCAGCCGCCCGATGTCGCCGGTGCGCAGCCAGCCTTCAGCGTCGAGCACGGCGGCGGTCGCCTCGGGCTGGCCGAGGTAGCCCGCCATGACCTGCGGCCCGCGGATGCAGACCTCGCCTGCCTCGCCGGGCGGCAAAACAGCCCCGGTCGCCGGGTCCACGATGCGGCACTCCGTGCCGGGCAGCGGCGGGCCAACCGAACCGCGGCGCACCGCGTCGTCGGGGTTGATGTGCGTCACCGGGCTGGTCTCCGTGAGCCCGTAGCCCTGCTTCACCACGCAGCCGAGCCGGGCCGCGCACTCGGCGGCGATGTCTCCGGCGAGCGGCGCCGCCCCCGAGATGATGACGCGCAGCGCCGGAAGCTCGACGCCCTCTACGGCGGGATGCCGCGCCAGCGCCCGGATCACCGGCGGCACCAGCGGCGCCAGCGTGACCTGGTAGCGCCGCATCAGGTCGAGGCAGGCGGCTAGCTCGAAGCGCGGCATCGTCACGACGGCTGCGCCCGTCACCAGCCCGAGGTTCAGCACGAACGTCAGCCCGTAGATGTGAAAAAAGGGCAGCACGCCCAGCAGCACGTCATCCGGCGTGATCGGCTCCACGGCGGCAAGCTGAACCAGGTTCGCGACGAGGTTGCGGTGTGTCAGGCGGACGCCTTTCGGCAGGCCGGTCGTGCCGCTGGAGTACGGCAGCACAGCGGTGCTGCCAGAGTCGATCTGCACGTGGGGCAGCGGACCGCCTGCCTCAAGCAGCGCCTCGAACGGTGTGCCGGCCCCGCCAGCGCCACCAATCACGAAGACCTCGTCCACCGCGCCCTGCGCCCGCGCAGCCAGCGCCGTCGCCTCGGACGGCGGCGACGCGACGATCCATCGCGCGCCGGAGTCGCGGAGCTGGGTGAGCAGCTCCCCCGGCGTGAAGAGCGGGTTGGCGGGCGTCACTACCCCGCCGAGCAGCAGCGCAGCATGGAGCGCAACCGCGTACTCAGGCGTGTTGGCGCACAGCAGCGCCAGCACGTCGCCCTGCCGGAAGCCGCGCGCTGCCAGCCCCGCCGCCGCAGCCCGGACGCGCGCCGCGAAGCCCGCGTAGGTGGTCACCTGCCCGGTCACGCCGTCGATCAGCGCAGGGCGATCCGGCCAGCGCGCCGCATGGTCGAGCACGAATTCGGCCAGCGAGCGCTCGGGGATGGCAGGTTGGCGCATTGCGTGACCTTAGCTTGTGATGCCCGGCAGGTCGATCAGCGTGGAGACCATCAGCCCGACTGCCGCGATGAAGTTCCAGACGAGGTGGCCGGCGACGCTGGCTTTCACCGAGCCTGTGAAGGTTCGCAGCGAGGTGAGGTAGGCCGAGAGGATGATGACCTGCACGATGGCTGCCGCCGTCTCAAAACCCGCCAGCAGGTGCACCCCCGCAAACAGGATGGTCGAAACAGCGAACGGCAGGGCGTGCGACCGCCAGCCGCCCGCCTCACCCCCGCGCGGAAGTAGCGCGTTGTACAGCGCACCCCGGAAGATCAGCTCCTCGGCGACGGGCACGACCGTGCTGACAATCACCGCCGAGGCAGCGCCCAGCGCGGGCGTGCTGAAAAGCTGAAGTTGGATGTCGATTTCGGTGGGGCCAAATAAGAGGGCTACCAGCAGCCCGACGACGATCAGCACCGGGAAGGTAAGCAGCGGCACAGCCCACAGCGGCAGTCTGCGCGGCGCTCGCCAGGCGAGCCACTCGTTGAGCGAGTACAGGCGCGAGGTAAACAGCTTCCACAACCGGGGCCAGATGGCTGCCGCGACGATGGTCAGTATAGCCGCCAACGCCGCCGCGCCGAGCGTCATCCAGAGTACCGTCTCAGACTCCAGGAGATCGTCTGCCGACGTGATTTCGCCGGTGGACATAGCCAAGACGACGGCAGGAACGGCCAGCAGCACCTGCATCGGCAGGTACATGATGAACAGGACCGCCGCCAGCAGCCAGCGTCCCAGCCGCGGCGGCGAGCCGGGGCCCTCCTCCGGCGCTATCTGCAACGTTGTCTCCACTCGGCGTTCCTCTCCGCTCAGAGATCCATCTGGTTCTTGAGCTGCTTCAGACGGTAGAGGGCCAGATCCAGCCGGGCCATGTTGCGCGGGTCGTTGAACCAGCGCGAAGCGCCGGAGGGGTGCGGCAGCGGCACGATCATCGTGCCTTCTTCGTCCTCGCGAATATCGCCCACAATCTCGGTGAGCGTCATCTTAGCGGGGTAGAAAAGGTTGATGGCCAGCCGGCCCAGGGCGAGTATAACCTCGGGCTGCACCAGCGCCAGTTCGGCGTCCAGCCAGGGGCGGCACAGGCGCCGCTCGGCTACCGTGGGGACGCGGTCGCCGCTGTTCTTCGGATCGGTGCCGGGAAAGCACTTGGTCACCGCCGTCATGTAGAACTTGTCGCGGAAGGACTCCTCCTCCCAGCCGACGCGAGCCATCCAGCGGAAGAAGCGCCGCCCGGCATCACCGCCGAACGGCCGCCGGTTCGGGCCGTTCGCGTCGACGCCGGGGGCCTGCCCGAGCACCATCAGCCGGGCGGACTGTTTGCCCGAAACCAGCGGCAGCGACTCGATCTGGTAGCCTTCGTCGAGACACCGCCTGCACGTCGCCAGTGCGGCATGCAGGGCTTCAATCGTGGGATACTCAATCATGCCAGAAGTGTACCTGACACGTACGTTCTATTCAAACCGTGACTACGCGAAACCTGCCCTGTCCGCTATACTCTGGGGTACCTCGCGCCGGCAACGGCGCGGGCCCAGTTACCGACATCCCGCCGGGCACCCGGCTTAGCAACTCAGGAGGCAGTATGTCTGACAAACTCAAGCGGCTCTACCATGAGTTCGGGCAGAGCATGTGGTACGACAATATCTCCCGCGATCTGCTCGACGGCGGCGACATCCAGGCGCTGGTCGACTCCGGCATCCGCGGGCTGACGTCGAACCCGAGCATCTTCCAGAAGGCCATTACGAGCGGCACGGCCTACGACACACAGCTCAACGAGCTCGCCGGGGGCCAGCTCGAAGCCGTCGCCGTGTACGAGGCGCTGGCGATCGACGACATTCGCGCCGCCGCCGACATTCTGCGCCCGATCTACGACGAGAGCGGCGGCACCGACGGTTTCGTCAGCCTCGAAGTCTCGCCCCTGCTGGCGAACGACCTTGAAGGCACTATCGACGAGGCGGCCCGCCTGTGGGAGGCAGTGGACCGCCCCAACCTGATGGTGAAGATCCCCGCGACTGACGAGGGCCTCGGGGCCATCGAGGAGAGCATTGCCAGCGGGCTGAACATCAACGTGACGCTGCTGTTCAGCACCGGCATGTACGAGCGCGTGATGGATGCTTACATCCGGGGGCTGGAGCGCCGCGTGGAAGCGGGCCAGCCGGTCTCGGGCATCGCATCGGTCGCGTCGTTCTTCGTCAGCCGGGTGGATACGCTCGTCGACGATCTGCTGGATGAGAAGATCGCCGCGGCTGCTGACGACGCGACGCGAGACAGGCTGGAGTCGCTCAAGGGCAAGGCAGGCATCGCCAACGCGCGGCTCGCCTACGAGCTGTTCCGCGAGAAGTTTGCGAGCCCCGCGTTTGCGAAGCTGGCGGAGCAGCACGGCGCGCACCTGCAGCGCGTGCTGTGGGCCAGCACCAGCACGAAGAACCCCGCCTACCCCGACACGCTGTACGTGGACAATCTGATCGGGCCAGACTCGGTCAACACCGCCCCGCCTGAGACGATTGAAGCGTTCATCGACCACGGCGTGCTGGCGCAGACCGTCACCGCGGGCGTGGGCGAAGCCCGGCAGGTGATCGCCGGCCTGGCAGAGGCGGGTATCGACATCGATGACGTGACGGACCAGCTCCTGCGCGAAGGCGTGGAGAAGTTCGCCAAGCCGTTCAACTCGCTGATCGCGTCGATTGAGGAGAAGCTCGGCACCATCACCGGCACGACCGTGCGGTAAAGACGCCGAGCTGTAAGTTGAGCTTTAGACCCCCTCTGGACTTGGGCGCTGCGCGCCCAAGTCCATCTCCCCCTTTCAGGGGGCGAAAGGCAAGACTGCGACAGGGGCCGACGCACGACGATTGCTCACCTGCCCCCTGAAAGGGGGAAGTGGCGGCGTTTGCGAAGCGAACGGCATTCGCGGAGCGAACGGTGCCGAAGGGGGTCGCAGCGGAGCCATACAACACGGCACGCAGATGCGGCCCAGTGATTCTTGCCACTACGCCGGTGCCGCCTCGACCATCTCCCGGTAGGCAGCCTGCACCAGCAGCGCATCCTCCTCCTGGTTCGGGCTCTCGACAAGTATGCGTCCCTCGACCTCG
This sequence comes from uncultured Anaerolineae bacterium, assembly GCA_964506005.1. Lineage (GTDB taxonomy): Bacteria > Chloroflexota > Anaerolineae > Aggregatilineales > UBA3940 > UBA3940. The sequence continues at coordinate 5,034 of CAZDLX010000107.1, forward strand.
AAGTCCACGCACGCCTGCAGGAAGGCGCGCCAGTCCAGGTCCGACTCTTCAAGCATCAGGTGATGGCGCTCGCCGGCCTGCGTGTACTCGATGCCAGACAGGTGGAAGTGCATCGTCTTGAGCCCGCGCCCCCCGAGCTCGTCGCGCACCAGCCGGAACATGTCAGCGAACTCGTCGTAGCTGTTGAAGCTGCCGTCGCCGGTGCGCGCGTGCAGGTGGGCGATGTCGATGCAGGGCTCGACGCCATCAATCTCCTTGCTGAGCTGCACCACCTCTTCGAGTGTGCCGAACATCGCGCCCTTCCCCATCGTCTCGGGGCGGAGGTTGACCTCGAACCCTTCTTCGCGCAGCAGAGCGGTTATCTCTTCAAGCTTGTCCCTGGCGCGGAGGTACACTTCCTTCGGCGGCTGGGCATGGTACGAACCCGGGTGGAAGATGATGTCGCTGGCGCCAGAAAGGCAGCCCCGGCGCGCCGCCGCCAGCAGCCGTTCGTCGCTGGCCTGCATCTTCTCCGGCGTCTGGCTGTTGAGGTTGATAAAGTACGGCGCGTGGACGCTGAGCGCGACGTCCTCCTCGACCCCGGTGCGGTTGATCAGCGCACAGGTTTCGTCGGTGACACGCACGCTCCGCACCCAGGCGATCTCCAGCGCGTCGAGGCCCAGCTCCCGGATGTAGCGGATGGCCGAATCCGTGCCGGGGCGCGGGGTGCCAGCCGGCGAGCCCACTGTGCCAATACGCAGCTTCACAATACCTGCTCCTGTCAGCTAGAACGATGTGTTAGATCCACTCAACCGCTTCGACCGTGCGCTCGTCGCGCACGTTGCCAGTGTTGAGCGTCGTGCGCGGCTCGATCAGCACGACGTGGACTTCCTCCTCGGCGACCGGCTTGTGCTCGACCCCGCGCGGGATGATGGCGAATTCCCCTTCGCCGATCCAGAGGTCGCGATCACGCAGCTTGATGCACAGCCGCCCCTTCACGACGAAAAACAGCTCGTCTTCGTCGTCGTGGTGGTGCCACACGAACTCGCCTTTGAGCTTGGCGAGCTTAACGTACGAGTCGTTGAGCTCTCCGGCAATGCGAGGGTGCCAGTAGTCGTCGATCTTAGCGAATTTCTCTGCGAGGTTCACCGTCTTGAGTGCTGCCAGCATCCTGCCCTCCTCTCAGTCCTGGCCCATTGTACCAGAGATTGGGCGCGGCATGGCACGTTCAGGGTGCAAAAAACAGGCGGGCGGGACACTTGAGCGTGTCTCACCCGCCTGCTCGTCACACCCGGCTGTCGCCGGGAGCAGATTCTACTTCTCAGAGCGGAGATTGTTCATGCCGAACCCCCTCCTGACCTCGCTGCGCTCGGTCTGTTCTCCCCCTTGCAAGGGGGAGGGTCGGAGGGGGTTCTGACGCAACGACCCAGGTTACTAAGGCACGACCTAGTCGATCTCGTCGACGCGCCTCACCGCGCGGTGACTCGCCGGCTTGAGCAGCAGCCACAGCAGCCGCGTCAGCAGCCAGCCGAACAGCAGATACACCAGCGCTCCGATGATCGCGGGGATATCGAGCACCATGCCCTCTGCCCCCGGCGAGCCAGCAATCGTGAGGAACGGCAGCAGCAGAATGTCGGTGATGTTGTAGATGAATGCGGCGAAGGAGTTAGCCGGGTTGGCTGCAATCAGGCGCAGCACGATGCGGATGCCGATCAGGATTTCGACCAGCACCACGAGCAGCCATACGATGTTCACGAACCGGCGGGCGTTTTCCGTCCGCTCGCGCCCGACATCGACGACCGCTTCACGGCGCGAACGGTACGGGCCCTCGTTGTCGATCTCTACCTCTTCATACCGGTCAACTGGCGACATATCTCAACCTCTCCTACTCAACCAATAAATCGATGAGCACACCGCTCATAACTCCAGTCTAGCGTGTGCCATGAGGCGCGTCACGATCAAACCGGCCTCCGGGAGAAGAACTCACATGGTGTGGGAACAAACCGGACCTCTGGAGCGTATGTATTCATGAGTACCCACCCACTACTCAGAAGGGCTGCCCTCGCAGGAGGGTGGCCCTTCGCCTCTTCGGGTACCACACAGGCGAATTTCGAGCAAAAAGGGCGAAAAAGCCGATTTGGGTCTTGACAGCCCGGCAAAAAGTGTTGTATGTTGATTACAGATAGGGTCTTGAGAAGCTGAAGCACAGTCAACGAGGACGTTTTCCCGAAAACGGCTCGACATCTGGCCAGTGGCGCGGCGTTTGATGAGTCAGAGGCCAAGTCCACGACAAAGCCAGACTAGAGAGAGCCTGTTCGCAGGACAGTAGGGAAGACCGAGACGTTTAAGACACCGCAGAGGTTACTTGAGGCCCTGTCGTCTTGTCTGCTCATCGCCGGCTGAGTGAGCCCCGGAGCTTCTGGTGGCCTGCCAGCCGGTTTTCTGCGCCGTGATGTCCCGCGGCAGCAGTGGTGGAATACGGACGCGTGGGGCGAGCAGGCCATTGACTGTGGGTTCCCGGCGGCCCGGCGGCGTAAACACCGCAATGTACGGAAGCTGCCGCAGCGCCTCTTTGTAGTCCAGCCCGTAGCCGACGACCCAGCAGTCCGGGATCTCGAAGCCGACGTAGGCGATGTCAAAGTCCAACAGGCGGCGGCGGGGGCGGTCAAGCAGCGCGCAGATGTTGAGGCTGGCGGGCTCGCGGGCCTGTAGGCTGCGCAGGATGTAGGCCATCGTCAGGCCGGTATCGACCACATCCTCAATGAACAGCACGTGCCGGCCCTCGATGGGCACGTCGAGGTCTTTGGTGAAGCGAACCGCCCCATGCGTGCGCTCGCTGGGCCCGTAGCGCGAGATCGCGATGAAGTCTACCGAGGCGGGAACCGCAACCTCGCGCAGCAGGTCGGCCATAAAGAAAAATACGCCGCGCAGCACGCCGACCAGCACCGGCGCGTGGCCCTCGTAATCCCGCGAGATTGCAGCGCCCAGCTCGGCGACCCTCGCGGCGATCTGCGCCTCGGTGAGAAGCACCTCGCCCAGATGCTCGTGCCAGGGCCCGGCGAGCGGGTCATCTGCGGGGGCTGGCGGATTATTCGAGGGCATCTTTACCGATGAGGTCGGACTCTTCGTCTTCGAGCCCGTACTTGTCAAGCATCTGCAGGAAGTCCTGCCGCGTGAGCAGCTTGATGTTGACCGCGGGGTAAAGCTCCTGCAGGCGGCGCACCTTGCGGCGCTTGTGGGCGATCAGCTTCTGCCGGGCGGTCGTAACCTCGATGTACAGGTCGAAGTCGATCAGGTAGAAATCGGGGGAAAAGGCTTCGGTAGGGTTGCCGTCACCATCGCGCGAGAGGCAGAAGGTGTCGGGCTCGTATGCCCAGCGGATCTGGTAATAATCGAGAAGTGCGGCGAATTCCTCTTCGCTGGGGTGCGCAAATCGAGGTTTTTCGTTATGATCTGTAATCGTCATTCAGCCGAGCCTTTGAATCAGTCACCAAGACAAGCCTATCAGCTTCTGGCGAGTGAGTCAATCAGGCAGCAGGGCCGGCACAGGCGAGGTTGAAGAGCGGCATGGGTGACATGCCACGCTCTTTTTTGTTGACGCACGCATACAGGGTATTCTTGTCTGACGCACCGAGACGACTGAGCAGACAGCATGATGAGAAGGGAACGACATGTCCGATAGCAGACCTAAAGCGAAAGAGCAGCGCCGGTTCGGCGAGGTGCTCGTCCCGCGCCCGAAGTACCAGCGCATTGTCGAGAAGCGCCCCTACCCGCCGGGGCAGCACGGGCGTGAGCAGCAGTACCGCCGCGGTCGCCGCAGTGACTATTCGCGCCAGCTCGAAGAGAAGCAGAAGCTGGCTTTCATCTACAACGTGCGCGAGCGGCAGATGCGCCGCTACTTCCGCCAGGCGATCAAGCAGAAGGGCCCGACGGGCGAGAACCTGCTGCGCCTGCTGGAGCGCCGGCTCGACAACCTGGTGTACCGCGCGGGCTTCGCCGCGACGATCTGGGCGGCACGGCAGCTGGTCTCGCACCGCCACATTCTGGTGGACGGCCAGCGGGTAAACGTCCCGTCGTACTCCGTCCAGCCGGGCCAGACCATCGAAGTCCACCCGAAGATGCGCAAGAACGTGCATGTCGAGCAGTGGATCGAGGAGACGGGCGCAGCGCCCGCCTACCTGGACGTGGACCGCGAGAACTTCATCGCGACGCTGAAGTACGATCCCTCGCGCGAGGAGATCCCCGTGCCGGTCGAAGAGCAGCTGATCGTCGAGTACTACGTGCGCCGGGTCTAACCCCTGCACCGGCGACGCACCAGAAACGCCAGCCGTGTGGCTGGCGTTTCCGATTCTGCTGGCCCTACAACGTGATCACCTTGTCCGCTCGCCACTGGGCATCGATGATGTCCGTCATGCCGCCGACGATACCCACTGCCACCTGCCCGGCGAGATCGAAGTAGTTGAGGCACGTGCTGCACAGCACCAGCCGCACGCCCTTCGCCTCCAGCGCGCGCAGCTCCTCCAGCACCGGCGAGCCCTCGACCGCCAGCTTCACACCCTCGGTATAGAAGCAGATCGCCGCGGGCAGCAGGTCGTGCTCGGCGAGCAGGCCAAAGTACGTTTTTGCCAGCCGGTGCCGCAGCTCGGGCTCGGCATGGCCCATGCCGTCGTTGGTTACAAGGATTACGGTGTCGTGGGTGGGGGTATCGGTCATGGCGGTTGACGCTCCTTGTCAGGTCAGATTGCGTGTTAATTCAGGTGTTGCGCTGGCTCTGAGTCGATGAGGCTGTGACCTGGTCACGGTTCAGTATATCCAGAATCGCGAGCAGCTCCTCGTTGGCCGGGATGTCGCTCATGCTCTTGCCGTAATGCACGTAACGGACGACCCCTCTCTTGTCGACAATAACCTGGGCGGGCATGCGCCCCAGCTTGAACAGGTTGACCTCCTGCCCGTAGCGTTTCAGGAGCTTGCGCGAGGGGTCGGGCAGGCCGGTGAACGGCAGATCGTTTGCCTGCCAGTACTCCGCAAAGGCTCTCGCATTCTCCGGGCCGGCGACGATGACTTCCACGCCACGCGCGGTGAACGCCGGGTAGCCCTGGCGCAGCTGCTCCAGGTGTGCCCGGCAGAAGGGTCAGGTGAAGCCCCGGTTGAACACGAGCACCACGTGCTTGTGCCCCGTGTAGTCCGACAGGCGCACGCGCCGGCCCTCAAAATCCTCCTGCTCGAAATCCGGTGCCGGAGCGTTCAGCTCTACCTGAGGCATCCGTTACTCCTCTCTCGTGAGCCCCTGCGACGCGGCAAACTCGCGGAACGGTCTACAGAGCGCGGCGCATGGCTAGAACTCGCCTTCCATCGAGCCCGCGTAGCCGGTTAGCTCCACATAGCCGCTCCCCGTGATGGGCTCACCATTGCGCTCGCCGCTGACGCGGACCGCACCCTCCCAGTAGGAGTACGAGCCCTCGAACTCCTGATCCGCCAGCCACGGCTCGATCTCGACCTCCACGCCGCGCTCCGGGATGACCACCCGCCAGCGGGCCGGGTACTCCGCGCCGGTACCGGCGCTGCGCCATGTGTCGAGCGCGTCGATGGTGTAGTCGCCGTCGCGATGGTGCAAGGTCGCCGCCGAGGCGTCGGCTTCCACGTACAGACCATGCGAGTACGGGTCAACGCCGCCATCGGTCCGCAGCGTGAAGAGCATGAACTCGCTGCCGTCGTCAAGCTGGATGGAGAACCAGTCCCAGCCAACCTGCCCGCGCGACAGTGCGCTGGTGCTGTACTCGTGGTCCATCCAGCTCAGACCCTCGACCGTAAAGGACGCGCCGCCGACGCGCACCTCGCCCTGCGTCTGGAGGCGCGTCAGGCTGTAGTACGCCGAGGCGTTGCCGGGGTCCTCACCCTTCTGGCTGTAGCCCTCGTCGCCCTGCAGCGCCGGGCCTTTGAGGTCGGTCAGCATGAGGTCAACCGCGACGCCGTTCGCCGTCGCGAGCACGTGATGCGTGCCATCGGCTGCCTGCTCGACAGACCAGTCTTCGAGCCAGACACGGAACGGCGGCGACTGTGCGCCCGCCAGGCCCGCTGCCCCGCGTGAGAACCGCTCGAAGGACACGTAGTCGCGGCTCTGCACGTCTACCAGCGCGAAGTGCGCCATATAGACCTGGGTGGCGGCCCAGTCCGACTGCCGCTCGGCGACGTCGTCAGCCGGGCGCAGGGCGCGCCGGAAGAAGGTGAGCTGGTAGCCGAAGTGGCGGCCATCCGCCGCAGTCAGGTTGCCGGTGTAGTACCACCACTCGGTCTGGTAGGCCGGGTGCGGGCCGTGATCGGCGGGGAAGTCGAAGCCGGGCGGGCCTTCAACGCGTGCGAACCCCTCGATCTCTGGCTCTGCGGCAAGAAGCCGCGCCCCGGGCTCCTCCTCGCCGCCCCGCAGGAGCAGCACGCCCGCAGCGATCAGAGCGACGAGCGCCAGCAGAGCCACAGCAAAACGGGCTATCGACTTCACAAATACGGCTCCGGCAGTGTCCACGGTGTGCGGGTGTTCACTTTAGGATTGTACCGGGCGGCACAAGCGAGCTTCAAGCCGGGGGAGCGAAGCGCTTGAAAACCGGGCGCATCCGGCACACAATAAAGACGGGCACCAGCCCACTCCTTGGCCCCAACAATGCAGCGACGAGGAAGCAGATGGCGGAACAGAATAAGTTACAGCCGGGGGAACCCAAAGCCTATCTGGTTGACATGGACGGCGTGCTGATCCGCGGCAACAAGCCGGTGACCGGCGCCGCCGAGTTCCTCGGACGGCTGCGCGAGGCGGGATGCCCGTTCATGGTGCTGACGAACAACTCACGCCTGACGCCGTTCGACCATCACGCGCGGCTCCGCATGCTCGGGCTAGAGGTTCCTTCCAGTCACATTTTCACGTCCGCCATCGCGACGGCGCGCTTCCTGAGCGACCAGCGGCCCGATGGCACCGCCTACGCGATCGGCGAAGCGGGGCTAACCACCGCCCTGCACGACGTGGGCTACCGCTTCACCGAGCACGACCCCGATTACGTCGTGCTCGGCGAAACGACTTCATACAGCTTCGAGAGCATTACCACGGCGGTGCGGCTCATCGCTCAGGGTGCGCGGTTCATCGCCACAAACCCCGACGTGGTGGGCCCGACCGACCAGGGCATCGAGCCGGCGACGGGTGCGGTTGCGGCGATGATTTCGACGGCGACAGGTATCGAGCCCTACTTCGTCGGCAAGCCCAACCCGCTCATGATGCGCGCTGCGCTGCGCCAACTCGGAGCGCAC
>CAZDLX010000108.1:0-6183 GCA_964506005.1 uncultured Anaerolineae bacterium
CCAGCGCGACCCGAAGGTCGAGTTCAAGCGCCGGGCGTTCGAGATGTTCGACAAACTGCGCGACGACGTGGAGGAGGGCATCGCGCGGCGGTTCTTCAACGAGCTGCCCCGCCACCGCCAGATCGTCGAGGCGCAGGCGCGGCAGGAGGAGCTGCTCGACCAGCTCGCGCAGCTCGGCTACCGCGTCGAGAAGAAGGTCTCGCGTGACCGCACGACGGGCCGCGCGCAGGTCTCGCAGACCGTCCGGCGCGACCTGTGGAGCAACGTCGGGCGTAACGACCCGTGCCCGTGCGGCAGCGGCAAGAAGTTCAAGGACTGCCACTATCGCCAGCTCCAGAAGCAGCGCAACACGGTTGAGCAGAGCGAGGTGAAGAGCAACGTGGGCCGCCGGCGCCGCCGGTAGGCGCACGGCGGTCAAGGATGAGGACAGCGGGCGGCGTGGAGACGCGTCGCCCGCTGTTTTTCGTCCCCACCCCCGTCGTTACTCCGCAACTCGATCCCAATTCAGGGTAGGGGCGCAGCATGCTGCGCCCCTACCGGCGTTGTGCTGGCAACGATGAAATTGCCCGCTGCGAGCGCCCGCCGCCCCGTTCCGCCCCACATCGGCTATAATACGGGCAGAGCGGCAGTGCAGCGAGGGGGTACGGCGTGGTCAACCCGACAGAACAGCCTGAGGAGGCCTGGCAGGCCGAGGCACGCGCCCGCATGGTCAAGCGCCAGGTCGAGCAGCGGGGGGTCCGGGATCCGCGCATCCTGGAGGCGCTGCGACACGTACGCCGCCACGAATTCGTCCCCGAGGAGTACCAGGCGGCAGCCTACGACGACAGCCCGCAGCCTATCGGCGCCGGGCAGACGATCTCCCAGCCCTACCTCGTCGCCGTGATGACGCAGGCCCTCGACCTGCAGCCCACCGACCGCGTGCTGGAGATCGGCGTGGGGTCTGGCTACCAGACGGCGGTGCTGGCTGAGCTCGTCGCGGAGGTGGTCGGCGTCGAGCGGGTGCCGGAGCTCGCCGTGGAGGCGCGCCGCCGGCTGGCCCGCCTCGGCTACGACAACGTCATCATCCACATCGCGGACGGCACGCGCGGCTATGCGCCGCGTGCCCCGTACGACGGCATCCTCGTGGCCGCCGCCGCGCCGCGCATCCCCGAGCCGCTGGTCGCGCAGCTCGCCGAGGGTGGGCGGCTCGTGATCCCGGTCGGTAAGGGTATGCAGCAGGAGCTGGTCCTCGTCGAGCGCACGCCGGAGGGCGTGACCCGGCGCAACCTGTCGCCGGTGCGCTTCGTGCCGCTGATCGGGCAGCACGGCTTCCGTGACGACGAAGAAGCCTGACGCCTCCGCGCTCACACGGCGAAGCGCACCGTCATGACGTCGCCCTCGTTCATCAGATAGTTCTTGCCCTCCAACCGGAGCTTGCCCGCCTGCCGGGCTGCCGCCTCGCTGCCCAGCTCGACCAGCACATCCCAGGGCACGATCTCGGCGCGGATAAAGCCACGCTGTAGGTCGGTGTGGATCCCCCCGGCGGCCTCCTGTGCCGTCGCGCCGAGGTGGGTGCGCCAGGCGCGCACTTCGTCCTCGCCGACGGTGAAGAAGGTCAGCGTGTCGAGCAGGCTGTACGAGGCGCGGATGAGCCGCTCGCGGGTGGGCTCCTCGATGCCGTACTCCTCAAGGAAGATCGCCGCCTCGTCGTCGTCAAGCTGGCTGATCTCCGCCTCGATCTTCCCCTGGATGGCGATGACGCCCGTCTTCTCCCCGCTGACCTGCACCACCTCCGCCGGGTCGCGCAGGTCCTCGCCCATGTTGAGCAGTACGAGCTTCGGCTTGAGCGTCAGGAAGCCGTAGCCGCGCAGCGCCTGCTTCTCGGCTTCCGTCAGGTCGAGGTTGCGCAGCGGCGTTTCCGCCTCAAGCGCGGCGTGCAGCCGTTCGAAAATGGCCAGCTCGCGCTGGTTGGCGGCGCGGTCCTTGCCCTTGGACATCTCCTCGTTGAGCCGCGCCATGCGGTTCTCCACCGTGACGAGGTCAGACAGCAGGAACTCGGAGTCGAGCGTTTCGAGGTCGCGCTGCGGGTCGACGGTGTCCTGCGGGTGGGGTACAGATGGGTCGTCAAAGGCACGGATGACGTGCAGAAAACCGTCCATCTGGTTGAGCTCGTTGCGAAACGCGCCGGGCAGCCCGCCCGCGCTGATGCCTTTATCCAGCCCGCCGATGTCGGCGTAGGTGACCTGCGCGTACACCGTCTTGCGGGGCTCGTAAATCTCGACCAGCGCATCGACGCGCGGGTCGGGCACGTCGACGACGGCGAGCTGCACTTCGAGCTTGCCGGCGGCACCCGTGCCGGGCGCGCCCTCGCGGCCTGTCAGCGCGCTGAAAATGGTGGTCTTGCCGCTCAACGGCAGGCCGATTAAGCCTAGTTTCATGCGGATCTGCTCCTCAGGCGTGTGGATGACGCGGGGCTGATTATACCGCGTCGCAGCGCCGGACGATGAAAGGTGTTGCCGGGATTAATCAGCGGGTTAGTGGCTGGCCTGTGACCACCTGAGAATGGAATTCTCAGGCTACGTAGAATCGTCCCCTGCGGGGACGGAATGCCGTGCCACCGCAGGCGGCCCAGAGCGCTGCTCTGGCTGTCCGCGGAGCGGACAATTATACGTAGCCCGGCAATTCACTGCCGGGCGTAGCTACCGCCCCTGCAGTGCATTGGCTGCCTGCTGGCACAGGCTCGCGCCGCCGCTGCCCAGCCAGTCGATCAGCGTGGGGCTCTCGCGCAGGCCGATCTCGGCCTCCTCGTAGATACCGCTGGCCCAGAACTGGTAGCGTTGCGTGGTATTCGGCCACTGGGCGGGCGTGGTGCTCAGCACGTCCACGCCCCCGTGGTAAGCCGCGAACGCCAGCGCGAGGTCGCCGTTGCTGCGGCTGTACATCTCCCCGAAGTATTCCAGGGCGCGCTGCGCGTTAGTCGCGGGGTCGAGCGGGTCATCCCGCCGGTTGAACAGATCCGGCTGCACCTGGAAGAGCCCGAGCTTGCCCTCCGACGAGCGGGCGTCGGGGTTGCCGCACGACTCGATCTGCATCAGCGTGGCGATCAGGTTGGGGCTGAGGTTGTACTGCCGCCCCCAGCGTTCGATCTCGTCGCTCCAGTAGCGCACCTCGACGGTGAACACGCCGGAGACCTCAGTGGAGTTTGGCGGCGTGGGGAGGGCGACCGGCGCTGCCATGGTCGGCGCGGCCTGCGGCTCGACGCTGAATTCCGGCTCAGGGGGCAGCGAAGACACCTCCTGCCGGTCGGGCAGTACGTCGCGCACCCAGTTGAAGAGCCCGGTCACGGCCCGGATGGGCAGGGAGGGCACAAGGAACAGCAGGACGATGAGCAGAATCCACACAGGCAGCAGCCGGACGACGATTGTCGAGAGGCTGGCGGGCTGGGCCGCCTGCGATCCGCGCGACTTGCCGGCTGTGCGGCTCTTTGCCGACGCCCGCGGCTTGCTCTGCGTCTTTGCGCTGGTCGACTTCTTCTCGCCTGCCGGCTTCTTGGTGGTGCTGGTGGACTTCTTCGCCATTGGACCCCGTCAGACTAGGTGTCAGCCTGCTCGCCCCGGCGCGCGATCTCCTCGCGGGCCAGCGTGAGCAGGAATTGGCGGTCGTTCTCGGTGAGCGGCGCGCTCAGCAGCAGGTCGGGGCGGCGCTGCCACGTCCGCCGGAGCGCCTGCTCGCGCCGCCAGCGCGCCACATTGGCCTCGTGCCCGGAGAGCAGCACCTCGGGCACACGCAGCCCCTCGAACTCCGGCGGGCGCGTGTAGTGCGGGTACTCCAGCAGGCCGGTCGCGTGGCTGTCGTCCGCCGCGCCGGTCGGGTCGCCGAGCACGCCGGGCAGCAGCCGCGTCACCGCGTCGATGACGATCATCGCCGCCAGCTCGCCGCCCGTCAGCACGTAATCGCCGATAGAAATCTCATCGGTGATGACGGTCTGCCGCACCCGCTCGTCGACGCCCTCGTAGTGCCCGCACACCAGCGCGAAGCGCGGCAGCCGCGCCAGCTCAAAGGCGACGGACTGCTCGAAGCGGCGTCCCTGCGGGCTCATCAGGATAACGGGGACATCCTCGCCTGGCGGCAGTACCCCGCGCACTGCCGCCACGAGCGGCTCCGGCTTCATGACCATGCCGCCGCCGCCTCCGTAGGGCGTGTCGTCCACGGTGCGGTGGCGGTCGGTCGTGTAATCGCGCGGGTTGTGCAGCGCGATGGTCAGCGCACCCGTCTCCTGCGCGCGCTTCAGGATCGACTCCGTCAGCGGGCCCTCGAACATCTCCGGGAACAGCGTGAAGACGTCTACGTGCATGGATCAGGGCTGTCCCGCCGGGTCCACGACCCACTCCTCGAAGCGCAGCGGCCCCGCCTGCTGTGGCCCGATCTCCAGCCGCGGGCTGACGGCGATGGGGCGCGTGTACGTCAGTACCGGAATGACGGGCATCTCGCCCTGCGGCCCGAAGAGCGCCCGGTTGGCGTCCTCGTACAGCGCCGCACGGGCCTCGTCGTCGTGCTCCGCCGCCGCCCGCCCGAGCGTCTCGTCTATCTCGCCGCACTCGCGCCCCTGCCCAAAATACGCGTTGGGGAACTGCTCCCGGCAGCCGACCAGATCGGCGAGCCAGTGGTGGGTGTCGGGGTAGTCGGCCTGCCAGCCGAAGGCGATCAGCCCCGGGCGCGGGATGCGGTAGCCCTCGTCTGGCAGCTCGTCCAGCATGGCGACCACGTCCATGAGCGGCCGCTCCTCGATGATGATGCGCTCCCCACAGCCGAAGGCCTCGTTCCACTGGGCGACGTACGCCTCAGCCAGCGCGCGGTTCACCGGGCTGGCGCTCGCCGTCGCGAACAGCACAAACGGCGGCATGAAGGCACAGTCGCGGAAGCCGGCGTCGGCGAACAGCGCGCGGGCCGCCTCCAGATCCGTCGTCAGGCCGCTGTCGGCGGGGGCCAGTGCCGTGCCGGGCGGCGTCAGGCCGCTGGCGGGAATGGCCGACAGCCCGGCGGGCTCCAGCACCTCGTCGATAATCGCCTGGCGGTCGAGCGCGAGGGCAAACGCCTGCCGCACGCGCGCATCGTTGACGGGCGCGTTGTCGTACTGCACGACGAGAAACTCGCTGGCGGGCAGGGCGAGCTGGCGGTAGGCAGGGTCGTTCTCGAAGTCCAGCCCGGCGACCTCGCCGCCGGGGATCACCGCCAGGTCGAGGCTTCCTACCTGCCACGCCTCAAGCGCGCCCTGCCCGCCGAAGGAAACCTGCACCACATCCACATTGCCGCTGCGGGGCAGGGGCCAGTGCGGGTTGGCGATCAGCGTAAAGCCCTCGCCCTCAGACGCCTGGAGGGTAAACGGGCCGCTCGTCAGGGCCGTGCCGGGCTGCGCCCACGTCTCGCCCGCCTCGGCGACGATCTCGGCGGGGATGGGCGCAAGCTGCGGCGTGGCCAGCAGCGTGGGGAACAGCGCCGAGCGGGTGCGCAGCCGGAACTCGACGGCAGTGTCGTCCAGCACGCGCACGCTGACCAGCCGTTCAACCTCGCCCTCGGGCAGCGCCGCCGGGTCGCTGAGGTACACATCCTCGCAGCCCTGGATCACGAACAGGCCGGGCCGCGTGCCAAGCGGCGCGCCAGTCGCCGGGTCGCAGGCGCGGCGAACCGCCGCGACGACGTCCCCCGCCGTAACGGCTCGCACGCGCTGTACCTCGCCGGTTGCGGCGTCGAGGCGCACCCAGGCCGCGTCGGGGCGCAGGTACACGCGCCACGTCCGGCCATCCTCAAGCTGCTCCCAGCGCTCGGCGAGGTAGGGCTCCACGCGGCCTGTGCCCGGGTTCAGGCGGGCCAGCCCGGCGAACACACTGGCGGCCAAGTCCTGCCCGCCGGAGTCGAGCGGGCCAAGCAGCGCCGGGTCGATGGTCGGCGGTGCCGTGCCGAGGTTGACGCTGACCACCACCGGCTCGGGCTCCGGCGTGCTGGTCGGCGCGGCGGTGGGCGGCGGATCGGCGGGTGCTTGGACTCCCGCCGGCGTGTTCACCGCAACGGTCGGCGCGGCAGGCTGCGGCTGGCAGGCGCTCAGCGCCAGCGCCGCGAGCAGCAGGAGCAGGGCGAGGCGCCTGACCTCACCCCCAGCCCGCGCTGCGCGCGGCCTTTCCCCCTCTCCGTGCCACGGAGAGGGGG
>CAZDLX010000108.1:6283-12226 GCA_964506005.1 uncultured Anaerolineae bacterium
TTGAGCGGCAGCACCATTTCAAACTGCGACAGCACCTGCTGGAAGCCAAGCTCCCGCAGGCCGGGCAGCAGCGGGTCTTCCTCCGGCACGTTGAGGTACGTCACCGTGAGGCCCGGCGACTGGCGAAGCAGGTGCGCGGCCAGCGCCGTGCCGGCGTCGGGTGACGTGGCGGCCAGGTCGAGCACATCCTGCCGGAAGCTGTCCTGCCGGAAGATGCACACGCCCGCGAGATCGCCGCCGAGCTCATACGCAGCCAGCGCCCGGAGTGCGGGCAGCTTGGCCTCGTGCGCGGTGGCCTCTCGCTGCCAGGGCCGCACCGGGGCAGGCAGCTCGGCGAGTGCGGGCAGCAGCCGGGCGGGCTTCCCTGCTGCAATGCGAATGGTGGGCGCAATCTGCCCGGCGGGCGGCGTGCCGCCGTCATTGGCGCACGTCAGGACGAGCAGCTCGCGGATCGTCTCGAAGCCCAGCGAGTCGTACAGGGCGTGGGCCGGCTTGTTCGCAGTAATCACCTCAAGCTGGATGCTCTCCAGACCCAGCGCGCGCCCCGCCTCGATCACGCTCGCCATCAGCGCCCGGGCAACGCCGCGCCGCCGGTGCGCCGGGATGACGCCCACACCGCCGGCCCAGCCCCGCGCCGCGCGCACGCCCAGCAGCGCCGTCCCGACGACTTCGTCGCCAATTACCGCCGCGCGCGACGCGTCGAGCCGTACCGACTCCTGGTTTACCAGGTCTCGAAACGAGTGCGAGTTCAGATGGATCGGAACGAAGTAATCCGCGTAGGCGGCGTTGAGGGCCTGGATGAAGTCACCTTCCGGCACATCGCTGGCGGGCAGAAGCTGGGTGGGTTCGTGAGTCATGCGGCAATGGTATCACGCCCGGCAGGGTGCGACAACACGTGCAGGTGGCGGGCTGCTTTCGGATTCAGGGTAGTATATGATGCATGCGGCCCGCTCATGGGCCATCATGCAACCCCGCCGCTGCCAGTGCGTAGTAATAGGTGAGTGAGAGCCAAAACTCACTCGTTGGTGTCCGCATGTATCATGATATTATGAGGCTGGAATGCCCGGTAAGAAGCTGTATCGCGTTGAGGAGAACAAGGTCTTAGGTGGTGTGGCGCTCGGCCTGGCCAACTACTTCGAGGTTGACGTGGTGCTGGTGCGGCTGATCTTCGTCGCGCTGGCCTTTGCGAACGGTCTCGGCGTGCTGGCCTACCTGATTATGTGGCTGGTCGTGCCCTCCGAGGCGCAGGTTGGCCTGAGTGGCGAAGACGCCATGCGAGCAAACTTCGGCGAGATCCGCCAGCGCCTCAGCGGTGCGGGCGCGCGCCTGCGCGGCGCGCCGCAGGGGCCCGTGCTGATCGGCCTGCTGCTCGTCGTGCTGGGCGGCGTCTTCCTGCTCGACACCATTGTGCCCTGGATTCACATGGGTATGCTGTGGCCGCTCGCGCTGATCGTCGTCGGCGGCTATTTGCTGCTTACGCGGGCCTGAGGTCCGCACCCTCGCTTCGCAAGATTAGACTGATCTGGCTCGCGTTTCTGGAGGTATTGAAGTGGCCGTAAGAGATAGAGAAGTTGTTGTAGAGCGCCGGCGCGCGGGCGGGGTACGCGGCATTACGGGGGCGATCGTGCTGATCGGCCTCGGCGTGGCCTTCCTGCTGCAGAACCTGGGCATTCTGACGCTCGACTGGTGGTCGCTGCTGCGCTTCTGGCCGGTACTGCTCGTGCTATTTGGGCTCGATCTGCTGCTGGGGCGCACGCTCGCGGGCAGCCTGATCTCAGCGATACTCGGGCTGGTTATCGTCGCCGTGGTGCTGGCGCTTGCTACCGGCGTGTTCGGTCTGGGCGGTTTCATGGCGGGGCAGGTCGTCACGCGGGACATCGGCACGTATGAGCTGAGCGGCGAAGTCGAGACGCTGGACGTCAATCTGGAGATCGGCGCGGCGTCCGTGCGAGTGGGCGGCGGCGCGGCAGATGGCCTGGTGTTGGATGGGGAATATCGCACTCGCCAGCCCTACGAGCTGGAGACTCAGTACGACGTGTCCGGCGGCCAGGCGGAATTAACCATCACCCAGCGGCGCGCCGGCGGTGCGCAGTTCTACACCGGTGGGGCTGCCGGGGAGATCAACCTGAATCTCACCGACGAAGTGCCGCTTAACCTGAACGTCAACGCCGGAGCGAGCGATCTGGTTCTCGATTTGTCCGATGTGCGGCTTGCGTCGCTCAACATTGACGGCGGCGTGGGCACGCTCGACGTGATCCTGCCGCCCTCAGGCGACTTCCGGGTGGAGGTCGACACCGGCGTCGGCACCACCACGATCGTCGTGCCGGAGGGCCTCGCGGCTGAAGTTCACGCCGATGGTCTGATCGCGGTGGACGTGCCGGCGCGCTTCGACAAGACGGACGACAACCTGTGGATCGCCGGCGACTACGACGGTGCGACAGATCGTGTGTTCATCGACATCTCAAGCGGCATCGGCACGGTGAACATTCGCTAGGGCCGCGCTGCGAAAACAAGCACCCCCGCCGAAACCCGGCGGGGGTGTTTTTAGTTAGCCAACCTCACTCCTCCTCCATGCCGATGACGCGGATCTCGCCGCTGCTGCCCGGCGGGTGGCGTCGCCCGTAGAACAGCCAGAACAGCAGGTTCAGCCCCGCCCCGATGCCCAGCGCGACGAGCGTCTCCTGCATCTGCCCCCGGTAGATCGCCCAGCGGTAAATGAGAAACCCCACCGGGACGACGAGCACCAGCGCCGTTACCCACCAGCGGCGGCGCTCCGTGCGCTGCAGGAGCAGCAGCACCACGGTGACAAAGGCGGTCAGAAGCGCGAGGTTGCCCGTGTTCATGCCGCTACTCCGCCGGGCAGACCTGCGCCCGCTCCTCCGCCGAGGCGATGTGCCACTCGTGCAGGCTGCGGAAGCGGTCGCTCGGGTCTACGAGCAGGGTCACGTTGACGCCCTGTACCTGGCAGCTCACCGCGTAGTGGTACACCGGGTTGTAGAGCAGCACGGCGGCGGCCCGCTCCACAAACATCTGCTGGAAGTTGCGGTACTCGTCCGCGCGGCGCACGCCGTTTGGGTCCTTGCGGGCGATCTCCAGTGCCTCGCTCATGTCGTGGTCGACGAAGCCGCTGTAGTTCTGGCCCTCGACCGCCTGCGACTCGTGCCAGAACGGGTACGGGTCCGGGTCGGCGATGCGGCCCTGGCCGAATTCCACGAGCGCGGCGTCAAAGTCACGCTGGCCGTTCTCGTCGACGGACTGCAGCTCCTCGATCAGATCGGCGGCGTCCAGCACGTCGAGCTCGACGTCCACGCCGATGGCCCGCCACTGCTCGGCAATGGCCTCGCCGATCTGGCGGTCCACGTCACGGTCGCTGACCAGCAGTGTGAAGGCCAGCTCTTCCTCCTCGCGGGCGCGCGTGCTGCCCTCCATCAGCCAGCCTGCCTCGTCGAGAAGCTGGGCGGCCTGGTCTGCGCCGGTAGCCGGCGGGACGAGCCCCTGGTTGTACGCCCAGGTGCCGGGCAGAATGGGCGAGTCGGCGACGAGCGCCTGCCGTGCCAGAGCGCCGTGGACGATGGCCTCGCGGTCGAGCGCGGCGACGAGCGCCCGGCGCACCTCGGCCTGCTGGAAGAACGGCAGCCGCTCGGGTGCGTTCTGGTTGAAGATCACCGCGGCATAGGCCGGGCGGCGCGCCGAGTAAATACTGAGACTGTCGCTGTCGAGCGCCGCCTCAAGCTGGGCGGGCGAGAGCCCGCTCATGGCCTGCACGTCCCCGCCGAGCGCGCGGAAGGCGTCGGCGGCGTCCTCGTAGAAGTGGAGCACGAGCTCGTCCAGCTCGACGGCACGCTCGGGGTCGTGGTAGCCGGCGAA
Source organism: uncultured Anaerolineae bacterium (assembly GCA_964506005.1). Taxonomy (GTDB): domain Bacteria; phylum Chloroflexota; class Anaerolineae; order Aggregatilineales; family UBA3940; genus UBA3940. Next base: position 10,151 of record CAZDLX010000108.1, read on the forward strand.
CGGCACCAGCCGTACCACGGCGACGTCGTCCTCGGTCAGTGCCGCCGACTCCCAGCGCAGACGCCCCGTGCCGACTGGCGCGAGGTTGAAGTCGTCCTCGGCAAGGTCAGCCGGTGCGACACCCGCCAGCAGGTGGGCGGGCAGCACGCCGATGCCGGCGTACTCGGGGAAGGCGGAGAGCGGCTGGGTCAGCACGAAGCGCACCGTGCGCTCGCCTTCGGCGTAGGTTTCGACCGTGCGCCAGAACGCGGCGAGGTCCGCCGGGCCGGGGAAGGCCGGGTCGCGCAGCAGGCCCATCGTGAAGGCGACGTCCCCCGCCGTGACGGGCTGGCCGTCGTGCCAGGTGAGCCCCTCGCGCAGTGTGAAGGTATACGTCAGACCGTCGGCGCTGGCCTGCCACGACTCGGCGAGATCGGGCACGGGCTGGCCGTAATCGTCGAGGCGCGTCAGCCCCGAGAATACCAGCGAGGCGAGGTCGCGGTCGGCCTGGCTCTGGGCGAGCAGCGGGTTGACGTACTGCGGGCGCCCGACGACCGCCTCGCTGAACACCTGCGTCTCGACGAACTCGACCGTCTGCACGGCGGCGGGGGTTTCCTCGCCGCCACCGCCGGGCGGGCCCAACAGCATGAAGGCCAGCGCGCCGGCAATCATCAGCAGGCCGAGCCCCAGCGCGATCAACTGCCAGCGCACCGGGAAGCGGCGAGAGGACTCATCCGGTTGGGTTTCTTCGGGAGTGGGAGGAAAGCTGTCAGCCATGTGGGTTTACCATTTGCGGGCGGGCGGTGCGGCCAGACGGCCCGCGCCTGGGTTCAACTCATGACAAGCCGCTGCCGGATGTGCAAAAGGGCCTTGCGGCCCTCAGCGGTCCAGCTCTACTAAGTGCCGCGTTGCGGCGGAATCAGCGGCCAATGAAGAAGGTGCTGATAATGACCAGAACGAAGAAGGCAATCGACAGGCCGATGGTCACCTGAAAAAGGGTCTTCTCAAGCCCGCGGCGGGTCTTGTACTGGCCGCCAGACATCGAATCGCCGCCGAACACGCTGCCCAGCCCACCGCCCCGGCTCTGCAGCAGGATGGCGGCAATCAGGGCAACCGAGAGTATCACAAGCGCAATGTTGAAATAGACTTGCACAGCCGTTGTCCCCAGCTCATTCTACAGGATGAAGCACGACGGCAGATTATATCGCACGCTCAATAGGCCCACAAACAACCGTGCGCGTGGCGTAATCTGGCGTTTTGGGCACGTGTGGCGGCAACCTGAGCGCGCTTCCGGTGTTTAGCCTTGTGACCCTGACTCGGCGGGGCAGGCGTTTGCGGTAGAATGAGGGCCCGTATCCTGAAGAGGCAAGCAAAAAAGGCAGAAACCCCGATGCCCGATCTTGACGACCTGCGCAGGCAGTGGGAAGAGGAAACCGTCCGGCCAGCCGTCGAGCGCCACCCCGAGCGGCGCGAGGCTTTCACGACGTCGTCCGGCATTCCTGTCGAGCGGCTGTACACGCCGGATGGCACCTCCACCGGGGCCTACTCCGAGCGCATCGGCTTTCCGGGGCAGTACCCGTACACGCGCGGCATCCAGCCGACGATGTACCGGGGCCGTCTGTGGACGATGCGCCAGTATGCGGGCTACGCCACCGCCAGCGAGAGCAACCGCCGCTATAAGTACCTGCTGGAGCAGGGGCAGACCGGGCTGAGTGTGGCGTTCGACCTGCCGACGCAGCTTGGCTACGACGCCGACGACCCGCTGGCAGCGGGGGAGGTCGGCAAGGTGGGCGTGTGTATCTCCTCGCTGCGTGACATGGAGCGCCTCTTCGACGGCATCCCGCTAGATAGGGTCAGCACGTCGATGACCATCAACGCCCCGGCGGCCATCCTGCTCGCCATGTACATCGCCGTCGCGAAGCGGCAGGGCGTCGAGGTCGCGAAGCTGCGCGGCACCGTGCAGAACGACATCCTGAAAGAGTACATCGCCCGCGGCACGTACATCTTCCCGCCGCGCCCCTCGATGCGCCTGATCACCGACCTGTTCGCCTACTGCGCGGAGAACGTGCCCCGCTGGAACACCATCAGCATCAGCGG
>CAZDLX010000109.1:0-12224 GCA_964506005.1 uncultured Anaerolineae bacterium
CAGGAACAGCCAGGCGACGAGCGTCCAGCGGCGCGTCACGCGGATCCACTCATCGCTGATCGTCCCCCTGGCCAGGGCTGCCATGCCAAAGGCGTACGGCACGACGTAGCCGACGAAGCCCAGGTACAGCAGGGGTGGGTGGATGACCATACCAAAATGGCGTAGCAGCGGGTTGAGGCCCTCGCCATCAGCCGGACTGAGGGTTACAGACCCGGGTGGCGCGGCAAAGGGCGTCACGTCCTCAGCGACGAGGCCAAGCAGGCCGGGCACTCGCTCGCCCAGCCGCAGCAGCCCGTCTGACACGGCGCTCAGCACCTGTGAGGGCTGAAACAGCGCGGCGACGACCTCATTGTCCGGCGTCTGGTAGTAAGTGGCAAACGGATTCTCCCAGAAGGCAACCAGCAGTAAGAAGAAGGCCAGCGTGCCCATGCTCGCCCCGATGACAACGGGCATCAGGTAGTGCTCGCGCTGCCAGTTGCGCAGCATGGCACCCGCGGTGAAGGTGCTCATTAACCACGACCAGAACAGCAGCGAGCCGGGCTGTCCACCCCACAGCGCCGTGGCCTTGAGGTAAGTGGGCATCGCCCGGTCCGTCATAGACCAGACATACTCGACGTTGAAGTTGCCGCTGACCAGGAAGCTCACGAGCAGCAGCGAGGCGACGGTGAGCAGCGGCCACGTGATGACGGATGCGTTGCGCGCGCTCTCGAGCAGAGCCTTGTGTTTGCGCCGCGCACCGATGACGCTGGCGACGACCGCGTAGAGCGAGGCCAGGAGCGCCAGGAAGATCAGGATCACGCCGAATTGGGGGGTCATTCGTCTGTCCTATCCGGGTGAGAAGCGTGCAGATAGACGGGCTGCGTCTCGTCAGGGGCCGCGCCAGCCTGCATCTCGTCCTCATGTGCATGGCGGTGCAGCAAGCGCATCAACAGCAGGTGAGACAGCGGGCAGAGCAGCACCAGCCCAACGAGCGCCCAGCTGTTAAGCGACGCACCAAAGATGAACAAGGCGGCCATGCTGACAATAGGGAGCAGGCAGCACAGCAGCATCAACCACAGATGCTTACTCGCCCTCACCGCGTCCTCCCGTAGAATGCTAGCGTCTCGCGCAGCGCCTGCTCGGCGAGGGGCGCGTCAGCCGCCAGCCAGATGACGAGCGGCCCGGCCTCAAAGTAGAAGTGACGCTGCCCCATGCCTTCGAGTTCGTAGATGGTCCGCCCATCTTCCTGCCGCTCGTCGACTGGAGTGAATGGGGAGTGGCCCTCAGCGATACGGTCGCGCATCGCCGCCACCATGTCCGCAGCCGCGCAGCGCTCAGCAGTGCCAGTGACCCACACAGTCGCGCTCCCGCCATTTCCGCGATACGTGCCCACCGCCCCGGTTTCCAGGGCGAAAGACTGCCCGTGCAGGCGGGTGACGTTCTCGATGGCCTCGAGGCCCACCTGCTGGTCGCTCAGCGGGAGACCGGCCAGCGAGCCGGGCACGTCTATGCTCTGCTCTACACGGGATGCCTCCCCGCCGCGCCATGTCAGGATGGCGCCGAGCAGCGCCAGCAACCCGAGGCCGATCAGCAGCGGGGGCACCAGGCGACGTCGCTGCCCGGGGGCTTCTAGCACTACTGGGCCAACTTCCAGACGAAGACTCGCTCCGGGGCGTCGACATCGCGGATAGTCAGGGTGATCTCAGTCGCCTCGTCCAGCACCGATGCGCCGTCGATGGCTGCCGGGAAGGAGAGCGTGCCGGACACGTGATGCCCACCGCTGCCACCGCTCCACGCGCTGGCACCCACCGTGACCCCGCTGTCAGTCGTCAGCGTCGAGAGCTCGGCGAAGTCCATGCCGAGTTCTACCGAGTGGGTGTTCAGCGCGACGTTGAAGTCGAGCGTCTCGGTCGGGCTGTTCAGGTTGGCCGGGGTGACGTCCACCGTCACCGCGCCCTGCCCATCTGAGCGGCTGCCGGTGTCGAAGCCCGGTGCGCTACTCTCAGCCGCTGGCTTGGCCTCTTGAACGCTCTCTGCCGGGGCGGACGCGTCTGCCGCCTCTTCTTCGGCGACGGCTTCAGGTGCCGCTGCTTCGGCGGCTTCAGCATCTGCGCCGGGCTCGGCAGCTGCGGCAGCCTGGCTGCCGCAGGCCGCGAGCAGCAGCCCCACTAGGACAAGGACGAGAACCAATGTCTTCTTCATGCAGCCTCCGATGTGAGGATCATTTTCACGGCTTTGCGCCGCTCGCGCAGCAGGATTACTAGCATCACGACGATGCCGACAACCGTCATGCCCAGGCCGACCAGCATGAAGGCGATGCGGTACTCGGCGAGGAACGTCGCCGCCGCCGTCAGGCCGAGGATGGGCAGCACGTCAGTGACGTGATGCGCGCAGCAGGCGACCATAGCAACGGTAGACGTCGCGCCGCTGGCACCGGTCAGCGCGCCGGATGGCCCGGTGCTGGCGACGGGCACGAAGAGCCGCTTCTTCAGGATGACATAGAGGGCCATCTGCACGCCGAAGCCCAGGATGATCGGGCTGACGATCCAGCGGTCCTCCCAGAAGAGTTGAAGCGCGTGCTGTGGGCTCTCGGCCAGCGAGACCAGCCCAAAGTACAGGCCGGTCAGGAAGACGACCCCTGACAGCCCGGCGCCGAGCGGCCACAGGATGCGTTTGCGTCGGGAGATCACAATAAACCTCTACCCTTCTCTCCTGCTTGAATTCCGTTCTACCGACCAGCATACCGGACGGGCGTGCAACGCGTAAGCGCTATGCGGCGACATCCACTCAACGTGCTAACGCGCATGGGGTAGGTGACAATCGTCACGTGATCTTTGTCATCCCGCACCCACCTACACGCCGCAGCCGCCGCCACCCGGCACCTGCTCAGTCTGGCCGTTCTCCTTCAGCCACTGGCGCACCGCGCTCCAGCGCTGGCCCGACATGTACTGCGGCCCGACGAGCGTACGCGCGTCTACCTCGGCGAAGCTCTGCCCGGTTGTAGCCTGGAAGTAGACCGCCACATCGAGCGTCTGCTGCGGGAACCAGAAGGCGTTGAAGTACTTGGCCGCCTCGAACATCTCGTCGGCGGTTGCACCCTGGACCGCCATCAACTCGAACAGGCCGAGCATCGCCATGCCGTGATTGCAGTCGGCGAAGGCGGTCGAGTTGTTGCAGCAGGGGCGGTAGGTGCCCTCAGCCGCTTCCCAGACGTGCTGCTGTTGGGCGCTCGTCAGCGGCACGATGGGCGCCGAGGAGTACAGATCTTCAATCGGCTTTGTCGCGAGCGTCCAGCCGCCCGTCGAGGCGTAGCCCGTCACCGGGCCCTGCCCGTACTCCACGAGCGGCCCCTCGTCGAGGATCTCGTTCTGGTTGGTCAGGCCCAGCGCCCAGAACAGGTTAAGCAGGAAGTGCGCGTTCTCCTGTGAGATGACGATCGGCGCGTCGCTGCCTTCGAGGAGAATCTCCTCCTGGGCCTCGGTCAGCGGGTGACCGGCGTCCACGTAGACCTGCTTAAACGCCTCGACGTCAATGGCCCCCGCCTCGATGAGCTGCGGTCCGATGTCGCCGTAGGTGGTGGCCAGCTCAAAGCCCTCCACCGGGTTGATCTGCTCCGCGAGCGAGGGACCCTCTGGCTGTGTCGCCTGCGCCACGGCCTGATCCTGCTGCGGGGGCGGCGTGATGCCGGTCGAGAAGTCCACCCGGTACTGGGCGGGCAGGCGCGGCAGGACGAACAGCGCTGCCGTGAACAGACCGAGCATGGCGACGGGCTTCAGGCGGCTGACCGCTGGCCAGTTCAGGTTGAAGTCAAACCGGTCATCGTTCATGCGGACGAGCTGCGGGCGCACCGCCGGGCAGACGCCCGCCATGACGCGCGAGCCCTCCCAGAAGGCGTCGGCCAGGATGAGCAGCGCCATCAGCTTAATCTCGAGCCCGCCGAGTGGGAAGACGGCGAGACTGCCGGCGATGCCGAGCAGGGGCAGCAGCAGGGATGCGCAGGAAGGGCAGCCCGCCGATAGCAGCCCAAAGCCCGCGCCAAAGGCACTGCGCGCCGCTCCTTGACCCCGGCGCGACTGGTGCAGGGTGAAAATGTAGATCATCTGCGAGACGGCCAGCCCGCCGAGCAGGGCGATCAGCGCTGTGAGAGCGAGCGCTGCGACGTTGTAGACGGTGGTGTTCGAGATGAAGAAGACGGCGAACGTCGTCGACTGCAGGAAGATGAGCAGATAGCCGAGCAGCAGCGCGCTGGCGGTGCTCAACGTCAGGAACAAGTAGGGTGGGCTGGAAAGGAGCGTCGCCAGCGATAGCGAGAGGGGATGACGCGAGTGCTCGACAGGTGGTGAGATGGTCATTTAACAGGCTCCTTATCTAGATTGGAGCCCAGTGTAAGGAATCGCCTCAGGCCGGGGTAGTGATGAACATACCGTTTTCAGGTGCGCGCTTTGGCGGGTTGAGAAGGTGCATCCGGCGTACGGGCCGGCATAGGCGCTTCTGCGGATTGTCAACACGCTGAACATGGCTGTAAGTGGGCAGAGGACAGATGTAACATGAACAGCACAATGCACACAGTGAGTCCCGTAGCCTGCTGCGGCTGGTTGGAAGATAGGTCACAAGAGGGAGTTATGGCAACCAAGGTATTCTTTGCTCGCCCGTGCCACGAGACGGCCGACGTTCTTGTCAAGATGCTGTCGGTGGCAGGGCTGCGCGCGGTGCGCTCCTTCGACCTGCGCTCCGCTGCCACTTTGACGGCTGACTGTGGGTGCCCGCATCACGGCACCTCCCGGTGTGACTGCCAGTACATGGTGTTCCTGGTGTACGGCGAGCAGCAGTCCCTCGCGACGCTGGCTGTACACGGGCACAACGGCGGCAGCTGGGTGGAGCTGGCAGACAGGCCCGCCGAGCATCGCAACGCCGAGCTGGAGCAGGCCATCCTCCAGGCGCTCGTGCCTGCTGGCAATGATGGGCCGGGCAGCACCGATGATGCCATCGCACTCTGATCTCCGCGAGCTCATCGCTCAGCGACTGCACCAGGCGGCGGGCCGCGTGTGGGCAGCCGGGGTGCGCGTCGAGCGAGGGGAGGACTGCGTGACGCTGCTCCGCGAGCTGGCGGACGCACGTATCGAGTTAGATGAAGTGCGATGCCTGCTCGCCGCTCATGAAGCCCAGATCTGCCTGGCCGTTCTGGCCGACTCCACATGTCCCGCTGAGCTGCGCCGCGCGTCTGAGCGTTTCACTCGGCTATGTACCGCCTGATGCCCAGGGTCCATCTACGCGATTTCACCTACTGAAGGTTACGTGCTGCCACCGAAGTCACCACATCGTCGGCGATTTAGTATTGGACATAAGCAAGCCGGCTTCGTCGGTAGCCAGGAGAAGTAACGATGGGTCCAGCATTGATTAAGTTGCTCTACCGACCTGCCGTGAGGTGGGCGGCACGACGCAAGCTTGTCGGCCGCAACCGAGATCAGAGCGATATGCGCAAAGGGCGCTTCGCGAGGCGGGAGGTGGCACACGTGCTTGACAAGGCGTGGACGAAGTTCGATGAGCTAACGACTTCAGTCCCGGAGATCCCGTCACCTGGCGCGCACCACAACGTGCTGCTCAGCTGCTTCACCTTGGCAGCGGTCGACGCGCTAACAGCGCAGGGTACTGACAGGAGTTATGCAATCGAGTTGTTCGGCGATGTGGCCTATGACATCTACAGTCGCTGGGGAGCCATCGCTCGTTTCATCGCGCGGCTGGCCAGCCGCGAGCCCGTTCAGCGAATGCGCGTCGCCTGCCGGTTATTCCTGACCTTTCCGTTCGATCAGCCAGGGTACGAGTACGAGGCCCGGTCCATGCATGACGGCCTGGCCTTTGACATCACCAGATGCCCGGTTGCCGAGTACCTTCGAGAGCAGGGTGCAGTCGACGTGGGCCTGCGAACCTGGTGCCACCAGGATTGGGCATTGGCGGAGTACTGGGGCGGCTGGATGGAACGCACACAGACCCGCATGGAGGGCGCTGACATCTGCGACTTCCTCTGGCGGGCGATCTAATCAATACACACCAGTTACTTTACGAGGTGAGTCGTATAATGAGTACAGCAAACGAGCTAACACTACCCGTCTCCGGCATGACCTGCGCGGGCTGCGCCTCGGCTATCGAGAAGGCGCTGGGCCGCGTCGAGGGCGTGGCGGCGGCGAATGTCAATTTGGCCACCGAACGCGCAATGGTGCAGCTCGCCAACGGCAGCGTGCCGGTGCGAAGCCTCGTTGATGCGGTGCGCAGCGCCGGCTACGACGTCCCTGTCGAAGACCTGACGCTGTCCATCGGCGGCATGACGTGCGCGGGCTGCGCCGCCTCCGTTGAAGGCGCACTGAAGCGGTTGAACGGTGTGGTCGATGCGGGCGTGAACATCGCCACTGAGCGCGCCAGCCTGACGTTCATTCCTGGCGTGACCGGGCTGGACGACTTCCGCGCGGCGGTTGCTGCGACCGGCTACGAGGTGCTCGACATACCGGGCGAGGCAGATGCCGAGCAGGATCAGGATGAGGAGGCGAACAAGGAAGAGCGCAAGATGCGTGATGCCCGCTTCCGCATGCTGGTAGCCTGGGCCTTCACGGCTCCCATCATCATCTGGATGCTGGCCGAGATGCTGTTCGGTATCGTCTGGCCGAACATGACCATTTTCAATCTTGGCATGATTGCGCTGGCCCTGCCAGTGCTGTTGTGGGTGGGGCGCAAGACGTATGTGGGGGCCTGGGCTGCCGTCTCGCACGGCCACGCTAACATGGACACGCTCATCGCGCTCGGCACCGGCGTCTCGCTGCTGACCGGTCCGGCGGCCTTCTTCTACCCCGTAGCCAACTACGCGGGCGTGGCCGCGATGATCATGGCCTTCCACCTGACCGGGCGCTACGTCGAGGAGTCGGCCAAGGGCCGCGCCTCGCAGGCGATCCGCAAGCTGCTGGAGCTTGGCGCCAAGACCGCGCGCGTCCTGCGGGACGGCGAGGAGGTCGAGGTGCCGGTCGAGCAGGTCGTCGTAGGCGACGTCATGGTCGTGCGCCCCGGCGAGAAGATCCCGACCGACGGCGTCATCCTCGAGGGGCGGGGTGCGGTCGACGAGTCAATGGCGACCGGCGAGTCGATGCCGGTCGGCAAGCGGCCCGGCGACGAGGTGATTGGCGCGACCATCAACCAGGAGGGCCTGCTGAAGGTCGAGGCGGCGAAAGTTGGTAAGGACACCTTCCTGTCGCAGGTCATCAAGCTGGTCGAGGAGTGCCAGGGCTCCAAGGTACCCATCCAGGAGTTCGCGGACCGTGTGACGGGCATCTTCGTGCCCATCGTCATTGGCATCGCCGTGCTCACCCTGCTGAGCTGGATCCTACTGCCCAGCGTCATGCAGCCGCTCGTCGGTGCCGGGACGTTCCTGCCCTGGGTGAGCCCCGACCTGGGCGTCATCACCCTGGCCATCGTCTCGACCGTCGCGGTGCTGGTCATCGCCTGCCCGTGCGCGCTGGGGCTCGCCACCCCGACCGCGCTGATGGTCGGCAGCGGCATGGGTGCCGAGAACGGCATCCTGATCCGTTCGGGTGAAGCCATCCAGACGCTGAAGGACATCCAGGTCGTGGTCTTCGACAAGACGGGCACCATCACCAAGGGTAAGCCGGAGCTGACGGACGTCGTCACCTTCAATGGTTTTGACGAGCAGACCATGCTGCACGCGGCTGCCTCGGCCGAGCGTGGCAGCGAGCACCCGCTCGGACGAGCCATCGTCGAGAAGGCTGCGGCGGATGAACTCGAGCTCTCCGAGCCGGTGGACTTCCAGGCCGTGCGCGGCAAGGGCATCGAGGCCACCATCGACGGCCAGTGGGTGCTGGTCGGCTCGCGCCGACTGCTGTCCGAACATGGCATCGACCCGCAGCCGCTCGAGGCGGAGATGGTCCGGCTCGAGAACGAGGCCAAGACAGCGATGCTCGTCGCGGTCAATTCGCAGTTAGCAGGCGTGGTGGCGGTGGCCGACACGCTGAAGGAGGATTCGGCGCAGGCTATCGAGGCCCTGCATAAGATGGGACTTCAAACCGCGATGATCACTGGTGACAATCAGCGCACGGCAGACGCCATCGCCCGCACGGTGGGCATTGACCATGTACTGGCCGAGGTGCTACCGGATGGCAAGGTCGCCGAGGTGCAAAAGTTGCAGGAGCGCCTCGGCCTGGTGGCGATGGTCGGTGATGGCATCAACGACGCGCCTGCGCTCACACAGGCTAACGTCGGCATCGCCATCGGCACCGGCACAGACATTGCCATCGAGGCTTCGGACGTGACACTCGTGAGTGGAAACTTGTCGGGTGTGGTGAGCGCCATAACGCTCAGCCGGGCGACATTCCGCAAGATAAAGCAGAACCTGTTCTGGGCCTTCTTCTACAACGTGGTGATGATCCCGCTGGCTGTCATCGGCTGGATGCACCCGGCTCTGGCCGAGATCGCGATGGCCACCAGCTCGACGACCGTCGTGGGCAACGCCAACCGGCTGCGCCGCATCGACATCCGGCCGGACTACCTGCGCGAGGCGGAGGATGAGAGCGCCGAGCTCGAGACGCGGCCCCACGCGGGGATGGCAGTCGAGAGTGCTTAGAGGCGCGCGGAGCGCCGAGGCACGCGAACAGTCAAGTATCCAAGTGACACAGGAGACGATAGACATGGCTAAGGACCCAGTATGCGGCATGGAAGTGAACCCGGAATCCGCCGCAGGGAAGTCCGAGTACAAGGGCGAGACTTACTACTTCTGCGCGCCAGGCTGCAAGAAGGCCTTCGACCAGGAGCCGGAGAAGTACGTCGGGGGTGAGACCGGGCACGGCCACCACGGTGAGCCCGGCCACCACGGCCACCACTAGGCATCGCTAGGTTTATACTCGCCCCCGGGAGGCAGGCGCGTCCACCCTGCTCGGCCGCCTCCCGGAGGCTATCATCGCTCAGTAGTTGAATCAAAGAGCCGCCTGACTATCTGTCAGGCGGCTCTCAACGTTCAGGCGCATCTCCTACCGGCTGAGGAAGCCGTTCTCCGCCATCCACTCGTCGTCAAAGAGCTTGCTGAGGTAGCGGTAGCCGGAGTCGGGCAGCAGTACGACGACCGTCTCCTCCGAGCCCAACCGGTAGCCCTGGATATACTTCAACGCACCCGCCACCGCGCTGCCCGCCGACCCACCCACGAACAGCCCCTCCTCACGCGCCAACCGCCGCGCCATCACGAACGACTCCTTATCGTCGACCTGCACAATCTCGTCGATGACGGAGAGGTCGAGCGTGCTGGGCACGAAGTCCTCGCCGATGCCCTCAACCCGGTAGGTGAAGGCCTTGCCCAGCTTCCCGGTGTAGAAGACCTCGTACAGCAGCGAACCGATGGGATCTACGCCGACGACCTTCACGTCGGGGTTCTGCTCCTTCAGGTAGCGTCCCACACCGCTGATCGTGCCGCCCGTCCCCATCCCTGCCACAAACACGTCGATCTGACCGGCTGTCTGCTCCCAGAGCTCTGGGCCAGTCGTCTCGACGTGGGTCTGCGGGTTGACGGGGTTGTGGTACTGGTTGGCGAGGATGGCGCCGGGTGTCTCGGCGACGATGCGCTTCGCGACGCTGTAGTAGCTGCGCGGGTCGTCTGGCTCGACGGAGGTCGGCGTCACGACGACCTCCGCGCCAAAAGCGCGCAGCAACCGCACCTTGTCCTCAGACATCTTGTCCGGCATGACGAAGACCGTCTGGTAGCCCTTGATCGCCGCGGCGATGGCGAGCCCCACGCCGGTATTGCCCGACGTCGCCTCGACGATCGTGCCGCCGGGCTGCAGCCAGCCGTTGGCCTCGGCGTCCTCGATGATGGAACGACCGATCCGGTCTTTGACGGAACCGCCCGGGTTGAAGAATTCGACCTTGGCGAGCACCTGCGCGGTGACCCCCCGGGTGACCTGGTTGAGGCGTACGAGCGGTGTCCGCCCGACCGCCTGCAGGATATTGTCGTACACTTCAGGCTGCCGCACCTGCACCGCGGCGTTTCTCAAGTTAATCTGTGTCGTTGCGACCATGTCTGGCGCTCACTCCCTGGTTGTGTTGTCTCGGTGTTCGGTGGAGTAGTTGGGGGGCGCCCAGCAGGACGGCGCTCAGCCCCGGCGTTCAAGTGAAAACGCAGGGTGACGCGACCCGTGCCGTGGCTGGGTTGTGAGACTCGTCAGGCGGTCAGCGTGCACCAGCAGGCAGGGGTCAGCGGCCCTGCCCGAGACAGATGCAGAGTTCAGAGGGGATAACCGGTGGCAGATCGGAAGATTGTTTCATCGTCGTCAGTGTTCGTTGTGATTTGACTGCAGTTTAGACGGTGCCGCGGCGCGTGTCAACGGTCCGGGCTGCTAAGACGCCATTGTCCGTATCTGCGCCCCGCCAGATGGCGCATGTGCCGGACTGAGGGGCGGGGGTATAGTGCTTCTATATCTAGCCTTGGATGGAGAGGAATGACCATGAAGGATCACAACTGTCACGTTGAGCCCGTTGAGAAGACCGTTGACCGTGCTGCCGTTGAGAAGGCTCAGGCTGTTTACTTGGCGGTCCGGGGTATGGGCTGCCCGACCTGTGCGATGCGGGTGCGAAACAGCCTGCTGAGCACTGACGGTGTGCTGCTCGCCGAGATCCAGCTGGAGCAGGGTGTTGCAGCGGTCGCGTTCGACGACGAGCGCGTGACGGCTGAGGCGCTGCTCCATGCTGTCGCTGCTGCGGGGAATGACGGCCGGCACCATTACCAGGCGCAGCTCATCCGCCAGATGCCCGCCGCAGAAGCCCTGGCGTGAGTAGAGCGCTAGGCGCCTGATGGGCACGTTTGCAGGATCTTTACAATCCCTTCAAACAACGTTCAACGTCGCCGGGTATGATCGCTGTAATTGGTAGTGAAGAGCACATTCACTCTCGGTGAATGAGCTGACGGATAGACTGGAGCGTCATCGGAAATGCACTGGTACGGGTGGAACGGTTTCAACTGCTTCGGCGCGTTTGCAGGTCTCGGCACACTGGGCGTCGTGCTCAGCGTCACACTGCACCTCGCCATCGTGGTCGGCGTCGTGCTGCTCGTCGCCTGGCTGATCCGCAGCCTAGCGACGAGCGGGCAACGGCAGCCGAGCTATGCGACGGCAAGCGCCGCCCCGGACTCGCATCAGATCCTGCAGCAGCGCTATGCGCGGGGCGAGATTACCCACGAGCAGTACCTGAAGATGCTCGAAGACCTGAGCTAACGACACGCTGCAGGCAGGGCGTTTAATCATTGTTCCGCGGCGTGAGGGCCACTCTCGCCGCGTTGGTTTCAGAGGAGGAGGGTATGTGCGGAGGACATGGACTCTGGCGATTACTCCCGGCGGCAGCACAGCAGCCGGGGCAGGGGCATCACCAGGACGGCAGCGCGCACGACGACACTCAGCGCGGTGACGTCGAGAGTGCGGTAAAGACTCTGTACGCGCGCGGCGAGATCGACCGCGGCACGTTTCAGCGGCTGATGGAGATGGCGCAGGCTGGGTATCTGACCCACGCCGACCTGGCGAGTGTGCGCCGGGCGACGAGCAGCGCACGCAAGGGGGTGCACGGCCCAGAGCGGCCCGAGACCGCGAGCACCGAAGAGAAGCGTCTCCGCGAGACGATCCGACTGGCGGAGGAGAATGCCCGCCGGGTGACCACAGACGAGGAGCGGAGGGCCTTCCTCGAGATCAAGCAGGGGGCGCAGTACCGGCTGGAGGAATTGGAGAGATCGGAACGGTAGCTAGCTTCCGAGCACCGGTTTCAAGAGCACAAGCATATCTAATTGGCTGGGAGACAGGAGCGGCCCGAGGAAGCCGTTCCTTTTCTTGTACGCCCGTCACCTGTCTGGAGGCTTGACCTTGTAGTGACTACAAGGTTTATACTTAAGCAAAGGATGCGTGGATGATGCAGATCGGTGAGCTGAGCGCGAAGACGGGAGTCTCGACGCAGGCTATCCGGTATTACGAGCGGGTCGGCTTGCTGCCGGAGCCTGAGCGGGCGGTTAACGGCTACCGCATGTACGATGCGAGCGATGTGGAGCGGCTCCGCTTCATCAAGGGCGCCCGCGCCCTCGACTTCTCGCTGGATGACATTGCCGGAGTGCTCGCGCTGCGTGACCGGGACGTGCCGCCATGCGAGCACGTGCTGGAGATGATGCGTATGCAGATCACGCAGGTGACCGAGCGTATCCGCGAGTTGGAGCGGCTGCGCGGTGA
>CAZDLX010000110.1:0-12002 GCA_964506005.1 uncultured Anaerolineae bacterium
GTTCAACATGCTCCTCCAGATCATGGAGGAGGGCCACCTGTCTGACGCGCGCGGTCGCATGGTCGACTTCCGCAACGCGATCATCGTCATGACGAGCAACGTGGGCGCGGAGGTGATCAAGCGCGGCGTGAACCTGGGCTTCGAGCTGCCGCGAGACGCGGCCGACGCGCAGAACACCGAGTACGAAGAGATGCGCAAGAAGCTGATGGACAGTCTGCGCCGCCAGTTCCGCCCGGAGTTCCTGAACCGTGTGGATGGCATCATCGTCTTCCGCGCGCTGACGCGGGACGACATCGTGCAGATCCTCGACCTGCTCATGTCGCGGGTTGGCGAGCGGCTGGTGGACTACGGCATCAGCGTGGAGCTGACCCCGGCGGCCAAAGAGTACCTGGCCGACGAGGGCTACGACCCTGAGTATGGCGCCCGGCCCCTGCGCCGCGTCATCCAGAACATGGTCGAGGACGAGCTCTCCGACCGGCTGCTGGGTGGCCAGTTCCGCGAGGGCAGCACCGTTCTCGTGGACTACGACGGCGAGGAGCTCATCTTCAGCGAGAAGCAGGAAGCGCTGGCGTTGACGACGCCGTTGGGCGAGGCTGATAATTGGAACCGGAGCGGGGCCGCGTTGCGGCCCCGCTTTTTGTTGCCCGGCGCTGGCATAACTCTCACCATACACTCGCGATAGTTTGACGGCACCCCACCCCGGCGCTAATATACGCCTCAGTTGTGTTCGCTTACTCTCACCGCCCCGCCGAGGGCGTGTCTACCTTTGCCTCATGAGCTACCGTCAACCCCGCCCTGCACCCAAAATGCTCATCGCCGTAATCGTGCTCGGGATTATCATCGGCGTGGGCTACCAGTGGGGCGATAACATCATCGCGTTCGTCACCGGCGAGGACATCATGAAGGACCTGATGGCCGACCTTGCCGAATCGCGCTCGCTGCCCGGCCTGCCCTCCCAGCGCAGCACCGCCGAAGCCGATCCGGCTGCCGGGCCCACGGCTGCTGATGTCGCGGTAAGCGGCCAGGGGGAGACAGGCGGCATCGCCAGCGACGGTTTCCCGAGCGATGTCCGCCAGCACGTGCTGAAGTACACCGTGCAGCCCGGCGATGCGATCTTTTCGATTGCCGAGCAGTTCGGCATTCACCCTAACACGATCTTCTGGGCCAACACCGAGACGCTGCAGGACAACGTTCACCTGATCTACGTTGGCACGGAGCTGTACATCCTGCCTGAGAACGGCGTCTACCACCTCTCTGATGGCGAGCAAACCATCGAGGAGATCGCCTCGCTGTATGGCGTCTCCGCCGGCGATATCCTGTACTCAGCCTACAACGACCTGGCCGATCAGGAGAGCTCGTACCGCCCGCCGGCGGGTCTGCGGGTCGTCGTGCCGGGCGGCCGCCGCGCTTACATCTCGTGGCGTTCGCCGATCCAGACCGGCACGCAGAGCGGTCGCGCCAACCCGGAGGGGACCATCCACCCCGGCTCGTGCCGCCAGTTCTACAGCGGCACCGGCGGCTCGGGCGCGTACATCAACCCGATGGGGCCCAACCCGTACCGCTGGACGCAGGACTTCGTACCCTGGCACCCGGCGCTGGACTTCGCCTCCGACGAACCCGACGCGCCGATCTACGCCTCGGAAACCGGCGTGGTCGTGTTCGCGGGCTGGCACCGCGAGGGCTACGGCGAGCTCGTCATCATCGACCACGGCGATGGCTGGACGAGCTACTACGGGCATCTCTCGCAGCGCTTTGTGAGCTGCGGCGACCAGGTCTCGAAGGGCCAGTTCATCGCACTGATGGGCAACACCGGCAACTCCTCGGGCACGCACCTGCACTTTGAGATCCGCCAGAACGACGTTCCGATGGATCCCAAGAGCTTCGTCGAGATTGAAGGCCCGATCCAGTACTTTGGGGCGAGCGCTGGCGGGTAGCCGTTTCACCACCGCCTGAATCAAACGAGCCGCCCGGCACACCGAGCGGCTCGTTTTCGTCGGGTGGTCGCCTGGCTAGCGCATCTTCACCCGTACCAGCTCGTAGACCCGCGTCTCCTGCGAGCGGCCCCGGAGCTGGATCGACTCCAGCTCGCGGACCTCGGCATAGCCGGCAATGGCCTCGCACACCGCGTCGCTGAGCAGGATCTGGTTGGGTTTGGCTATCTCCTGCAGGCGCCGGGCAAGGTTCACGCAGTCGCCCACCGCAGTGTAATCCAGCCGTTCGGGGCTGCCGACATTCCCCACGACCGCCTCGCCGGTATGGATGCCGATGCCAAAGGTCAGATGCTCCTCTTCGGGCAGCTCGCCGAGCAGCCGGCGGCTGTCGTCGATGAGTGCCGCAGCCGAGCGAACGGCCCGCAGCGCGTGGTCCTGCTGCGGGCGCAGCGGCGTGTTGTACATCGCCATGACGGCGTCGCCCATGAACTTGTCGATGACACCCTGCTGCCGGTGAATTGCGTCGGAAGCGATGGTCATGTGCCGGTTCAGCGTCTCGACCAGCCGTTCAGGGGCCAGCCGCTCGCTGATGGTGCTGAAGCCGCGGATGTCCGCAAACAGGATGCTGACCATCTGCCGCGTGCCGCCGAGCTTCAACTCGTCGGGGCTGCGGATGCCGTCCACCACCTCGACCGGCAGGTAGCGGCGCACCCCGGCGATCTGCGCCTCGCGCCGCTTGATCTCGGTGAGGTCGTCGAACACGATGACGAGACCATGCGTCTGATCGTAGGCGTCTTTGAGCGGGCTGAAACTCATGCTCAGATTGACATCGCCGCGCTGCGGGACGTACGCGTTGATCTCGATACCCGTCAGCCGCTGGTCGAACTGCCGCACGACGTCGAGCAGCGCCCCCAGCCGCGTGCCGAGCAGAGGTACGAGCCCCGGCAGCGCGTGGTCGAGCATATCGTCTGTCGAGATGCCCAGGATCTGCTGGGCGCGGTGGTTCATGTAGGTGATACGGTTGTCGAGATCGGTGGTGATCACACCGGACGCAATCGAGGCAAAGATATTGTCCTGGAGATTCTTCATCTCGGTGATCGCTTCGAGCGACTCGTTGATCTGCTCGAACAGCCGGGCATTCTCAATGGCGACCGCCGCCTGGTTGGCAAATGCCATGAGCAGATCCAGGGTCTGCTCGGTGAACAGCCCCGCCTGGATCTTGTTATCCGCGTAGATGACGCCGGTCAGCTCGCCGCGAAGCTGGAGCGGCACGCACAGGATGGAGCGCAGGTTGTAGCCGACGACGCTCTCGGCGTCCTGGAAGCGGCGGTCTTCCTGCGCGTTGGTGGTGAGGATCGGCTGCCCGGTTTCCGCGACACGCCGGACGACGCTCCGGCTCACCTCAAAGTCGGCGCCGTCAATCGTCTGGCGGTCGACGTTGCGGGCGATGCGGAAGGTGAGCTCGCCTGTCGCCAGCTCGCGCAGCATCAGGTAGCCGCGCTCGGCGCCGGTCAGCTCGACGATGGTATCCATCACCTGGTTGAGCACCTGGGTGAGATCCAGTGAGGACGTCATCCAGGCGGCGACGTCCGCCAGCGCCCGGTACTGGTCGCGCGCTTCCTCGAGTGACTGGCCGTGCAGCATCGCCATGTCGAGCCCGCGCGCGATGTCGTTCAGCGCCCGGCGCGAGCCGGCAGGCAGCCGCATACCCTGGCGGTGCAGGACCTCGCGCTGCTTCTCGAGCACCACGCGCAGGTCCGCCACGGTCTCCTGGATCCGCTCCAGTTCAGCGTTGAGCGCCGGGCGCCGGATGCCGGTTGTCTCCATCGATCTCATAATCTCCAAAAAGTGGGGGCGTGAGGTGTGCTGTGCCGGAGATTATACGCGATGGCAGAGTGCCAGGCCAGCGGTGGCTACACGCGCTCCAGGACGGTGGGCCGTGCCCCTGTAATCGAGATCTCCGAGACGCTCATCTCGAAGCCGGCTGCCTCCTGGGCAAAGACTTCCAGATCGCCACGCGCCAGCATTGGGACCTGTCCCTCGCCGTCGAGCAGGTGGACCTCCCCCGTACCGTATTCGTGCTCCAGCGCATTGATCTCGATGCGAACCGTCTGGCCGGGCCCCATGTCAACCTCCAGCATGCCATCCGCGTTGGTGGTCACTCGCCCCACGGCCTGGTCGATCTCAAGGGAGATCTCCTTGCCTGCCCAGGGCGTGCCGCCGTTCTCAAAAAGGAAGACTCCAAGGCGCACCCGGCCCCGGCTGAGCGGTGTGAGATAGAGCTGCGTCCGGTAGGAGATGTCCTCCCAGCCGCCAGTACGCCAGAACGGAATGTACATGAATCGCGCCATTGGTGTCTCTCCTTGTCTGTGTAGATCGGTGCACAGCTAGAGCTGTGCGGCTTCGAGTAATACGTCGAGCGTGGATCGGGCAGCATGTTCCCAGGTAAATAGCTTGATACGCTCAAAGCCGCGCTCGACGAGCCGCGCCCGCAGCGCTTCGTCGGTCAGGGCGCGGCGCAGGGCATCCGCCATGCTGCTCACGTCGGTCGGCGGGAAGGTCACCGCCGCGTTTCCGACTAGCTCTGGCAGTGACGAGGTGCCTGCGCATACGAGCGGCGTGCCGCAAGCCATCGCCTCGAGCGCGGGAAACCCGAAACCCTCGTACAGCGAGGGAAATGCGTACACCTCCGCCCCGCTGTACAGCGCCGCGAGATCGTCGTCGGCAACGTAACCAGGCAGCAGCACGCGCGACTCCAGCCCCAGGGCATGGATGCGCTCGTAGAGCGGCTGGTACTGCCAGCCAGGCCGCCCCGCGAGCACCAGCGACAGGCCGGGCAGTGTGTCCTTAACCCGGTCAAATGCCTCGACGAGCCTCACGAGGTTCTTGCGGGGCTGCAGGCTGCCGACGTGCAGCACGTACGGCCCCGGTATCCCCAGCCGCCGCCGCAGTTCGGCAAGCTGCGACTCATCTGTCACGGGCGCGAGTGTCGGGTCAACGCCCGAGTGTACCACCCGGATCTTACCTTCTGGCACGCCGTTCAACACGTGGAGGTCGTGCGCCGTTGCCTGGCTGACCGCGATCACGCGGCGGGCGGTGCTAGCGCTGTGCCGTGTCGACCAGTCCAGGTACATCCGCGCGAGCAGCGGGTGCTTGTCCGGGTAGTGCAAATAGCCCAGGTCGTGAGCGGTGACAACCGACGGGACGGTGCGCGTGCCCGGCCAGGGAATCACGTGTGCCGGGACGAACAGCACGTCAGGCCGGCTGCTGATCACGGCCCGGCGAAGCGCGGTGTGCGTCCACAGGCGCGGCTGGCGAAGCACCACAAACTCGACGTTGTCCGCCGCCGGGACGAGGCCCTCTTCTGGTTCATCCCGGAAATACAGGCGGAAACGGTGGCCAGCACCCTGTTCGATCAGCCCGCGAATGATCTGCAGGCTGTAGCCTTCAGTGCCCGTCCGCTGGGCGACAGTCGCACGGCTCGCATCGATTGCAATCACCATACCGGACGTTACCCATCTCCAGGTCGACAGTCAGCACTCACCCGGCTGCCACGCCGTTTACTCTTGCTCCAGCTCACGACGCCGCAGCCGTACCCTTAACACAGCGGACAGCACCGCCAGGATGATGAGCAGCGGCCACAGCCGCGCCATCTGCTCGAAGACAGGGCCACGAAACACCCCCAGAGTGAGTGGCAGCGCCGCAAGCCCCACCCCGCCGAACAGGTACGTGAGGGCGAGCAGCGGCCGCTCGAGCATATCACCGGAGAGGTACAGCAGCAGAAACACCAGCCCGACAATCAGCGGGAACGCGGGCCAGAGCGCAGTCAGGTTCGCCCAGCCCAGGCCGCCGAGCCGCAGCGTGAAGACGAGCAGGAACGCGCCGCCAAGCAGCAGTGGCAAACCCAGCACCAGCAGCCCCCGGCTGCCGCCGCCGGGCTGGGCCCCATGCTGGGCGGCATGCTGCACGACGAACATCAAGCCGAGCGCCAGCGGCAGCAGCGGCCAGATTGCCGCAAAGGCAGGCAGCGCCGCGCCGAGCCCGCTGGCGATAAGCCACAGGCCCGTCCCGAGTAGAATCAGCCCGCCGATTACCGTGCCTGGTTCGCGTCTGCGCATGCTGAAGCTGTCCTCACGCCTGGCCAGTTAATCCGGTATTGTAAGTCTGTGCAGGCAAAACGCAAAGAAACCTCACCCCCGCCCCTCATCCCGCGGCGATGTGTGATGCTCCTCATCACACATCGCCGCACCCTTCTCCCGAGGGGAGAAGGGGCCAGTTGGGTCCTGGGTGAAGGTACCCCCTCGCCCCTTGTGGGAGAGGGGAGGGCCCGGCGCGACTGTGTCGAGTCGAGGCCAGGGGTGAGGGGGCCAGGGGGTGAGGTTCAAAACGTCGCCCCGATGGTCAGCCCCATGACGATGAGCAGCACCACCCCGTAGGCCACCGAGAGCGCGGTGATCCCGCCCTTGCCGATGTGCCGCCTCGCGCTGTCCGACATCCACAGCACGGCCAGCGCGGGGAAGTAGTACACCGCCGGCTGGAGGCCGATCACCGGCAGCTCGCCGCCGGACGCGCCCGCCACGAACAGCGGCGCAAAGCCCAGCGCCACAGTCAGCAGCATAAACACGTTGGCGCTGGTAATGCGGAAGGCTTCCTCCCGGCTGCGGTGCCCGCGGCGTGCGGGCCGGTAGGGGAACAAGACGCTGAGCAGCGCCACACTCGCGCCGACGTAGTACAGGATGCTCACCACGGGGCCGAGCAGCGGCGTGCCGGGCCGCGGCGCGCGCTCGACGCGGTCACCCCACACGCCGACCACGCCCGTCACCGAGCGCGCTGCTTCCTGCAGCGTGCCGAGGCTTTCCCGCACCTCCGAGAGCGCCGCCGCGCCATACGCGTTAATCTGCGCTGTGGCGACCGGGGCCGCCACCAGCGCGCCAACGGCGAACATCAGCAGCGCACCCCGCCACGCCCGCCGCAGCGAGCCCGGCTGCGTCAGCCACAGGTGAACGAGCAGCACCGGAAAGGCCAGCCACATCACCTGAGCGACAGGGTGCGCGTAGAAGCTCAGGCCCAGCGCCAGCCCCGCCAGCCCGAACCACAGCCAGCTCCCGGTGCGCGGGGCCATACGCGGTACGAAGTCGTCGGCGACGTCCTCTTCGACGTGCAGCCCGCGCCGCAGGAAGAGCGCCGCCAGCATGTACATCAGCGGGAAGGCGACGTCGCTCACTGCCTCCCGGCTCGTCGCGACACTCCAGCCGCTCACCGCCAACCCCGCCATCGCGGCCAGCGCGAGCAGGCTGTTCTGCGTCGCCACCCGGACCCAGATGTACATCACGACGAGCAGCGCGATGCCAAACAGTGCGGAGGCGAGCCGGGCAGAGGCGAGCCCCGGCCCTGCAACCGACATCACAGCGGCGGCCACATACGCCCACAGCGGCTCGCGCGGGCTGTCCTCTTCGCCGAAGATCAGCCGCCCCTCGCCCGCCAGTATCGCCTCGGCATCCGCGACGTGGCTGGCCTCCTCCGGCAGCGGCTCGGGTGAGGGGAAGCGGCCCAGCGCAGATAGCCGCAGCGCCGCCCCCGCGAGCAGGATCAGCACAAACAGCGTGGTCTCGACGGTGCGGGTGGTCTGGTTCATCGGTTCCCCGGCCTGTCTGGGAGGGTCAACTTGACGGGCACAGCCGCTGCACGGCGGGGTCGCTGCCACCGGCGGTCGTGAGCCGGCACTGCAGCGCATGCACGCCGGGCAGGTTCTGCTCGAACTCCGGCTCCGTCTGGGTGTTGAGCTCGACGATGGCCGCCGGGATGCCCTGCTCGGCCAGCCAGTTCGTCGCGTCGCCCGTCACCTCGTAATGGTCGAAAACGCCGTACGGGTAGCCTGTCGCCTCCTCCAGCAGCTCGCCGAGCCAGTGCGCAGGCGGGTGATCGTCGCCGCAGGCCCCGGTGAACACGCCGCCCGCCGCGCTGTGATAAAACACGACCGCGTCAGGCTGCTCCGCGATGAAAAAGTCGCGCAGGGCGCGGCTCTCCGGCTCGGAAAACGGCCCCGCGCCGGGGTCGATAGGCATGTCCTGCAGGATCGCCGTCTCCGACCACTCGCAGCCCCAGTTGCGGTTGAGGTCCACCCCGGCGGCGTTGAAACGGGCCTCGACGCCGCGCCCGCGCACCAGCCCGTCGGGGTTGGCCACCGGGATCAGCACGAGCTGTATGCCGGGCAGTACATCCTCGGGATGCGCGTAGAAGTGGTCGACGAGCATTTCGGCGAGCAGCGCCGAGTTCGCCTCAAAACCCCCGTGGATGCCGCCGACGAGCACCACGCGGCGCGGTCCCTCGCCGAAGCGCCACACGGCGATCGGCCGCCCCTCCAGCGATGGCCCGATGCTCTCCAGCGCGGAGTCGCCGGCCTCGGAGCTGCCGGGCGGCGCACCGGGCACGGCCAGCCGCGCGCCGTCGTCGCCGGGCTGCGCCTCGCCGGGGGCCGCCGTCGCGGCGCCGGGCATCGCGGGGAGCTGCCCGGGAGCCAGCGTCGAGGGCAGTCTGGCACCGCCGGCACCGCACGCGGCGAGCAGGAGGGCGGCAAGGCTGAGCGTCAGTACGGCACGGCGTCCCATCATGCGGACGATGATAGCCGCCGGGCGCGCGTTCCGTCAAATGGGGTAATCTGCCCGCTTGCCACCCCGCCGAGCGGCGAGTATGATGGAGGAGTCTTCTATCCATTTCTTAACCGGGCGGCCTGCCGCCCCCTGCCCGGCTGATCGTCCTCATACGGTCAATCCGGTCGCGCTCTGAGCGGACTATCTACTGGGAGCGAGCCATGCCAATTCGCCGCGTCATTCTTGTTCTCATCGTGCTACTCGGGCTGGTGCTGCTGACTGCGGTGCCCCAGGCACAGGCCCAGCAGCGCATCCACATCGTCCAGCCGGGGGAGACTCTTTCCAGAATCGCCCTGCGCTACGGCGTGACCGTCCAGCAGATTGCCGCTGCCAACGGCATCGTCAACCCGTCGCTGATCTACGTGGGGCAGCGGCTCGTCATCCCCGGCACGGAGCCTCCGCCGCCCAGCGGCAACACGACGACCTACACCGTCCAGCGTGGCGACAACCTGACCCGTATCGCGGGGAGGTTCAACACGACGGTTGCCGTACTGATCCAGCTCAACGGGCTGACCAACCCGAACCTGCTGTACGTGGGGCAGGTGCTCATCGTGCCGGCACCGGATGGCCAGCCCGCCCCGACCGCGACGCCGACCCAGGGCCAGCCGTCCCAACCGACCGCGACCCAGGCCGCGCCGACAGCCACGCCGGCCCCCGAGCAGGTGACGCACGTCGTCCAGCGCGGCGAGACGCTCTCCGGCATCGCGGTACGCTACGGTACGACGGTCCAGCAGCTCGTGCTGCTCAACAATCTGAGCAACCCGAACCTGATCTACCCCGGCCAGGTGCTGATCATCCGGCGCGGCCCCACCCCGACCGCCACCCCGGCTCCACCGACCGCGACGAGCGCGCCCGGCACGGCGACCTCTGCGCCGCCAACCGCCGTGCCGGGCCGCGTGACGCACACCGTCCAGCGCGGCGAGACGCTCTCCGGCATCGCAGTGCGCTACGGCGTGACCGTCCAGCGGCTTGTCCTGCTCAACAACCTGAGCAACCCGAACCTGATCTATCCGGGGCAGGTGTTGATCATCCACCCGGGGCCCACGCCGACTGCCACGTCGGTACCGCCAACGGCAACCATCGCACCGACCAGCACACGGGACCCGAACGTGACGCCTACCGCCGGGCCGACCCCGCTGCCGGGCGGCATCCCAACGCCCACGCCAATCGTGCGGACAGGCACCGTGCCACAGGACGCCGAGAATCTGCTCGCCAAC
The DNA here is from genome assembly GCA_964506005.1 of uncultured Anaerolineae bacterium. GTDB lineage: Bacteria > Chloroflexota > Anaerolineae > Aggregatilineales > UBA3940 > UBA3940. The sequence continues at coordinate 9,799 of CAZDLX010000110.1, forward strand.
CCCGGCTTCGAGGGCTCGACCCGCCAGGTCGGCAGCTCCATCGTGCGGGTATTCGAGGGCTGGGAGCCGTTCTACTGCGCGCAGCCCTACACCGCTGCGCCCTGCCCCGCCGCCCGCCAGGGCGCGGGCAACCCCTCCAACCTGCTGATGGGCCGCCCGGAGTACGACTCGATCTCGACAGCCAACCGGGTGCACGGCGGCAGCACCGCACAGCACTGGGCCTGCCGCTACATCACCTGCCGGGCAGGCGTCTACCAGACCGTCGAGACGAACCCCGGCGACCTGTGCGAGGCGGGTGCATTCGTGCAGTCGCTGAGCACGCACAGCGCCAACCTCGTCTCCGACCTGGCGCTCGGCTCAGACCGCGAGAACTCGACGTGGCGTATCAAGGTGGACCTGAACGGCGGGGATGACGCGTTCGCCGAGGGCAGCAACATGCTGCTCAGCCCTGGCTTCAGTTACAACCAGGGCGTGTACGACCGCTACGCGCACGTATCGTACGTCTTCAACGCGACCGGCCCGCGGACGACGGTCTTTTTCGAGGACTTCCGGCTGTGGCCCTTCATGCGCAACATCAGCTACCTGGACGACGCCTACGTGCGCTGCGTCACGCCGTAACAGCTGCCAGTGTTGGCTGAAAGAAAAAGCGGGGATGTCTTGAGACATCCCCGCTGTGCAATAACCGCGCGGCTAGCGTCGCAGCCCCTTGGCAAGCGCCGAGAGGCCGATGATGATCAGGATGACGGGCCACCAGTTGCCGAAGTCCATGTTGACCGCCAGAATATCGCCCAGACCGACGGCGATCAGAGCCGCCCCGGCAATCATCCAGAAGATCGACGGCTCGCCGGCGTCAGGCAGGACGATGCGCAGCAGCGCCCCGCCGAGCAGCAGCCCGCCGACCGCCACCATGATCCAGTCCCAGGCGTCGGCGCGAACGCCCGGCAGCACGCCGAGATTCTCGGCGAGGAAGATAAACCCGGCGATGAGTAGCAGCGAGGGCCAGAAGAAACGCTCCAGCCCCCGGCGGCGCGGCTCGTGGTAAGCCTGCCAGTCGTGCCAGGGGGCGCCGATAGGCTCGGTTTCGACCGGGCTTGTCCGCTCGCGCGGGCGTTCGTTGGGCGGCAGTTCGCTCGGTGGATAATCCGACATGGTCCTGGCTCCTCAAACAGCCAATAGCAGAGCGCGTGCATTCTGTGTTCAGTATATAGTACGCGCAACTCGGCGCGGGGTTTCGTCCCCGGTTGAATCCCTTACTGAGAAAGGTCTAACCCATGCCGCAGAGAGTTGGTTACATTGGCCTGGGCCTCATCGGCGCGCCGATGGCCCGCAACCTCATGAAAGCCGGTTTCGAGGTCGTCGTACATAACCGCAGCCGCGAGATCGTGCGGGAGCTGGTGAGCGAGGGGGCCGTCGAGGCGCACTCCCCCGCAGAGGTCGCCCGGCAGGTCGAGGTGGTTTTCACCTGCGTGCCGGACTCCCCCGACGTGGAACGCGTCGCGCTGGGGCCGGAGGGCATCATCGAGGGGGCGCACGAGGGCCTGCTCTACGTTGACCACAGCACGATCAAGCCCGAGACGGCGCGCCACGTCGCCGCGAAGCTCGCCGAGGCAGGCGTAGCGTGTCTCGACGCGCCGGTCTCAGGCGGCGACATCGGCGCGCGGGCGGGCACGCTGGCGATCATGGTCGGCGGCCCGCGCGAGGCGTTCGAGCGGGCGATGCCCTGCTTCGAGGCGACGGGCAAGACGATCACGCACGTCGGCGAGAGCGGCGCCGGGCAGGTCGCCAAGGCCTGCAACCAGATCATGGTCGCCGCGCAGATGGTCGCGATGAGCGAGCTGCTGGTGCTGGCGGCGAAGGCGGGCGCGGACCCCGAGCGAGTGGTAGCGGCCATTCAGGGCGGCGCGGCCCAGTGCTGGACGCTCGACAACAAGCCGCCGCGCATCTTCGCGGGCAACCGGGGGCCGGGCTTCAAGGCCTACATGCAGCACAAGGACCTCGGCATCGTGCTCGACACGGCGCGCGCCTACGGGGTGAGCATCCCCATGACGGCGGTCAACGCGCAGCTCTACGAGGCGATGCTGCAGAACGGCATGGAGAACCTCGACAACAGCGCCGTGCTCGGCATCATCGAGATGCTCAGCGGGGCGAAGGTCGGCCCGGAGGGGTAGCTGGAGGGAATAACGGACGGCTTGATTTGCCGTTAG
>CAZDLX010000111.1:0-4077 GCA_964506005.1 uncultured Anaerolineae bacterium
AATCTGTGCCATCTGTGGATTCTGATGATCCTTGAATCCCTCCGGAGCTCGTAGTACACTTGTGCTATTCGTGCGCTGCGGGCTTGCGTTCCCACCCGCTATCTCTAGAATGAGTTGAGGCCGCAGCTGCGGCTCATAGATAATCCGGGGGCAGCTACCAACCCTCATGACCGCCGAAAAGCTCATCTGCGTGTACTGCTCGTCAAGCGATGCTCTGGAGCCCGCGTTCTTCGAGGCGGCGACGGCGCTCGGCGCGTCGATCGCGCTCTCGGGCTACGGGTTGATTTACGGCGGTGGCAAGACGGGGCTGATGGGCGCGGTCGCGCGGGCGGTCCGCGCCGAGGGCGGCACCGTCGTCGGCGTGATCCCCGAGCTGCTGCTGCCCCAGCACTACGACGCCTGCAGCGAAACCGTCACGACCCGCGACCTGCGCGAGCGCAAGGCTATCATGGAGGCGCGAGCCGACGCCTTTGTCGGCATGGCGGGCGGCTTTGGCACTCTGGAGGAAGTGTTGGAAGTTCTCACGCTGAAGCAGCTCCACTTCCACACCAAGCCTATCGTCCTGCTGAATACGCTCGGTTACTACGACCATCTGCTCCGGCTGTTCGAGCACCTGTATGAGCAGCGTTTCGCCAAGCCGGCTTACCGGCAGCTCTACCACGTCGCCGCGGACGCTCCGGCGGCGCTGGGCTACATCCAGAGTTACGAGCCGCCGAAGATCCCGGCCAAGTGGTTTTAGCCGCATCGTGCGAAAGGCACAGGACCCCATGGACGAACCGATTGAGGAGCGCCGGCAGCAGGCCATCGAGCAGGTGACCGGCGACATGTCGCTCACGGAGAACCTCAGCGACTCGCAGGCCGAGCACATGCTGAGCTGGGCGACGCGCTCCGCGAGCTGGCTGGCCGTGCAGACTGCAGAGATGGACGAGGCGGAAGCCGCTCCTTACCTTGAAGAGAAGCTCGCAGGGCTGCGCAAGATCATCCGGCGGGTCAACAACCTGATGGGCGACCTTCCCGACGCCGCCGAGGACGAGGTCACGGAAATACTGGAGAAAGTCTTCAGGCCCGTAGACGACCTGCCGGAGCTGGGCTGCCAGGTACCGGACGACCTGGACGCACTCGCCACACGGCTCAAAGAGGCCGAACCTGACGTCGCACTCGCCTTCCTGCTCACCATTCTGTCAGGAGAAATCACCACGTTATGAAGTCACTGCTGTCGCGCCGCACCGTCCTGGTAACATTCCTCCTCCTGCTGAGCGCGCTGTCCCTGGCTGGCTGCGATATGACGCCCGGCGAGGTTGTCGATCTGGTGGAAGAGGCGATGACCCTCGCCGCCAACCCGCCGACAGTGCCCATGCCGGGCGGCATCCGCACGCCACCGCCGCCGCCTGTCAACGGCTCCGGTGAGAACGAAAGCTGGGCGGTGTACTTCACCAACCCGGTTATCCCGTTTGACAACGTGACGACGGGAGGGCTTGAAGAGAACCTGATCTTCCTGCTCAACGAGGCGCAGTCAACTATCGACATCGCGATGTACGAGTTCGATCTGGAAAACGTCGCCGAGGCGCTGATCGCCGCCCACGAGCGCGGCGTGCGCGTCCGCGTGGTGCACGATAACGAGCACACCGAGGACGACGGGCTGATCGAAGAGCTTGAGGACGCAGGTATCCCTGCCACGCCCGACCAGCGCGGGGCGTTCCAGCACAACAAATTCGTCGTGATCGACAGCCTCGTCGTGTGGACAGGCTCGATGAACTTTACGATCAACGACGTGTACCGCAACAACAACAACGTGATCGCGTTCGTCTCGCCTGAGCTCGCCGCCAACTACACGGCGGAGTTTGAGGAGATGTTCGCAGGGCAGTTCGGGCCCACCTCGCCGTCGAACACGCCGCATCCCGGCACCGCGGTCGGCGACATCTGGGTCGAGACGTACTTCAGCCCGGAAGACAGCCCCGTCGACCAGCTCATCAGCCTGATTTCGGAGGCGCAGGAGTCCATCTACTTCATGGCCTTCTCCTTCACGCAGGACGATATCGGCGACGCGATTCTGGCGCGGGCCGACGCGGGCGTGGAGGTCGTGGGGTTGTTCGAGAGCCGCGGGGCCAATACCACGTTCTCGGAGTGCCAGCGCTTCCTCGACCGGGGGCTCGACGTGCGGCTGGACAGCAACCCGCGGGTGATGCACAACAAGGTGATCATCATCGACGGGCGCGTCGTCGCGACGGGCTCGTTCAACTTCAGCGAGAATGCTGCCTCGTCCAACGACGAGAACCTCATCTTCGTCCACAGCCAGGAGATCGCCGACTACTATGAGGCGGAGTTCACCCGGCTGGTGAGTATCGGCCTGCCGCCGGCGGGCGGCGAGTGCCGGGCAGGGGAGTGAGGGCACTATAACCCCACCTCTGACGTACCGCCTGCGGCGGCACGTCGTCCCCTCCCCGCCAGCAGGGAGGGGAAGGGGCTGGGGGATGGGGTCAGATTGGATGTCACTGACAAAGCGTGGCCTAAGTCAAGGATCGGTTCCGGAGGCAATAACGGTATGGAGCAGATGCACTTCGTCGAGGCGCCTAACAACTTCTATCTCGGCGCGCAGGTCAACCCCGAGACGCACGAGATCGTCAACGACGCGCCCGTCTACTACGACGCCCGCGACCTGACGACTCACGGCGTCATCCTCGGCATGACGGGCAGCGGCAAGACGGGTCTCGGCATCGACATTCTCGAGGAGGCCGTGCTCGACGGCATCCCGTGTCTGATCATCGACCCCAAAGGCGACATCACCAATATGCTGCTCGCCTTCCCGGACCTCGCGCCGGAGTACTACCAGCCGTGGGTGAACCCCGACGACGCCACCCGCGCCGACCACTCGCTGGAGGAGCACGCCGCCGTCGTCGCCGGGCGCTGGCGCGACGGGCTGGAGAAGTGGGGCATCACCAACGACCGCGTGCAGGCCTACCGCCGCGCGGCACGCTTCAGCATCTACACGCCGGGCTCCGAAGCGGGGCTGCCCATTAGCATCCTGCAGTCCTTCGCCGCCCCGAAAGAGGGCTGGACGGGCAACGAGGAAGCTCTGCGCGAGCGCATCCAGGGGCTCGTCTCGGCGTTGCTGGCGCTCATCGGCATCAACGCGCGGCCCGTCGAGGACCGCGAGCACATCCTGCTCTCCAACATTTTCGAGTACAACTGGAAGCAGGGCACCGACCTTTCGATGGCGAAGCTCATTCTGCAGGTGCAGCGGCCCCCCTTCGGGCAGCTCGGCGTGCTCGACGTCGAGAACGTCTTCCCCGAGAAGGACCGCGTCAAGCTGGCCCAGCAATTGAACAACATCATGGCGGCGCCAAACTTCCAGAGCTGGATCAAGGGCGAGCCGCTCGACATCCCGACGATGCTGTTCACGCCGGAAGGCTACCCGCGCGCCACGATCTTCTACACCGCGCACCTCAACGACGCCGAGCGCCAGTTCTTCCACACGCTGATCCTCGGGGCCATCCACGCCTGGATGCGCACGCTCTCCGGCTCGACGAGCCTGCGCGCGCTGCTGTACATCGACGAGGCATTCGGCATGTTCCCGCCGCACCCCTACAACCCGCCGACCAAAGAGCCGCTGATGCGGCTGCTTAAGCAGGCGCGGGCCTTCGGGCTGGGCGTGCTCGTCAGCACGCAGAACCCGAAAGACATTGACTACAAGGGGCTCTCCAACGCGGGGACGTGGTTCATCGGCAAGCTGCAGACCGAGAACGACAAGCAGCGCGTGCTCGAAGGGCTCGACAGCGCCCGCGACGCGACCTCCGGGCTGGATATCAAGACGGTGGACGCGCTGCTGGGCCGCATCGGGCCGCGCGAGTTCATCCTGCACAACGTCCACGAGCCCAACACGCCGATCCTGATGCACTCCCGCTGGGCGATGAGCTACCTGCGCGGGCCGCTCACCCGCCCGCAGATCAGCCAGCTCATGGCCAACCAGCGGCCCGCCTCCACGAGCGTGCCGGTCGCCGAGCCGAGCCGCCAGCCTGCCACCGAGGGCACCGTGCCGCAGCAGCCGCGCACCTCGCTGGCCGCCGCGGCGAGCCCGCC
>CAZDLX010000111.1:4177-10834 GCA_964506005.1 uncultured Anaerolineae bacterium
GAGGGCTTCACCGCCATGCCGCCCTCGCTCGGCACGTCGGTCGGGCAGTTCTACTTCCCGGTCGAGTACACCGTCGAGCAGGCCGCCTACCAGTGGCGGCAGTCGGCGGAGGCCGTCGAGCCGGGCAAGCGGCTGCTGTACCAGCCCTGCCTGCTCGCGCAGACGGTGGTGCGCTTCACCCACCGGCCCACCGACACCGCCGAGACGTATACCTACGCCTTCGTCGTGCCGAACCTGCCGCACGTGCCCTACCTCGACTGGATGGAGTACGTCTCCAGCCCATTCGACCCGCAGTCGCTGGAAACCTCGCCGCAAATCCGCGGCTTCTACGCCAGCCTGCCCGACCCGATGAACCAGACCTCACCGCTGAGCGCGCTGCAGGGCAACCTCGTTGACTGGATCTACCAGAACGCGGCGCTGTACGTGTACCACAACCCGGTGCTCGACCTGTACAGCAACATCAACGAGGAGCGGCGGGACTTCATCACGCGGGTGCAGGCTGTGGCCCGCGAGCGGCGCGACGAGGAGATCGACCGCGTCGCGTCGCGCTACGACGACAAGGTCGCCAAGCTGGAGGACCGCGCGCAGCGCAAGATACAGCGGCTGGACTCCGAGCAGGACGAACTCGGCGCTCGCAAGCGCGAGGAGCTGATCTCGGCGGGCGAGTCGCTGTGGCAGCTCATGCAGGGGCGGGCTTACTACACGCTCTCGCGGACGAGCCGGATGCGCCGCTACACCACCTCCAGCCAGGACCAGGTCGGGCTGCTGGAGCGCGACGTGAACGACCTGCTGCGCCAGATCGAGGCGACCGAAGCCGAGATGGAGGCGAGCCTACAGGCCGTGCAGGAGAAGTGGGCCGACGCCGTGCGGCAGATTCAGGAGGTCCGCATCAGCCCGTACAAGAAGGACATCACGCCGGTGCTGTTCGGCATCGGCTGGGTGCCCTACTGGGACGTGGTGATCGGCGGCAGGCAGGCCGTGCTGCCCGCCTCGTCCTCGACGATCACCGAGTCGCAGGTGGTGAGGGTGTAGGAGGAGTTGAATCGCGGAGAGACGGAAGGGCCGGAACACGCGGAGATGCTTTCCGTGTTCCCCGGTTTCTCCGCGCTCTCCGCGATTCAATCTCCCGCAGGATGATCACTCATCAACTCTTAATGCGATCACCGTAACATTCCGCACGAGCTGCTCGCTCGCCTTCTCGACCAGGCGCACGGGTATGCCGTGCTCCTCAGTAAAGGCGATGTACTCGGTCATCGAGTAGGTGCTCTGGCCTTCCGGGCAGGAGACAGCCGCTTCCGACGAACACGGCAGCGTAACGGTGCGTGTGTACCAGACCGGTTTGAAATCGACGCGGAGGGGAATAGCGACATCCGCGACGCGCTGAAAGTTCCTCGGCGATTCGGTGATATAGGTATGGAGGCCGGGCGCCAGCCAGTCAGCAGGGATCGCGTACCCGTCGGTGATTTCCCGGCTGACCCCCGCCGCTAGAGCCCCCGGCCCCGAGGTGTACATCGTCCCCTCGAAGCTCTCCCGCAGGCCGGTCATACGAGGCTCGCGGGTGCTTTCTTCCAAGTACAGCCGCCAGCTCCGCCTGTTGTTGTACTCCAGCCGCCAGACGTCCGTTTCTTTCACGCCATGTGGCCCATTAGGATATGACAGTTCCTCGTATACCATGACAAACGTGGGCCAGGGTTCCTGCTCCGCGCCGGCACGGCTTGAGACGACAAACAGGAGGAAGCCGAGGATCAGGAGTGGAAGGAGAGCGATTAGAACTGCTCGTCCGGGAATGTTTCGCTTCTGCATCTTCATCCCCTATTAGAAGAGAGTTAAGCTACTGGCATTAGCTTGGGTCTGCAAAATGGAACGTATCATTGTAATCGTGAAAATTGTTGTTCGCATCGTAATGATGAAACTGTATCCAGACCATTCCCGAATCGAAAAGCACCCGATCTAAACCGTCATTTGAGTAGCTCGGAGGGAATAACTGATTGGTCTGCCACGCCTTTGGACCAGATATGTTGTACTTGAGCTGGTAACACGAACATGAACTGTCCCATTCATAGTCATTGATAAATTCAACTCTCCATCTCGTGTAGCCCCCGCTACCCAGAGAGCCTTTATAGTATCGGTCCGTGACAGTCACACGCCCAGACTCAGGTGTGTAGGCGATGTATGAGCAGTAGTATTTAGGAGTCGAATCGCACTGCGGTGAGGTAGTAGCAGCGTATACATGCCCAATTGCTACCAGACTAAAGGTTATGATCAGCAAGCTCACGGTAGCTAACCATCTCTTGCTCATTGGTGAACTTCTCCTTTGGTATCTTAGGCAATCGGCATGAAACATCTCAACTCGTCGTCTGAAGTTTCTACTGACCTGTACAACTAACGGACGACGTATCTGTTAACATTGTATGCCATAGTACCAATAGTCGGGGCAACTTCCGGATTTGTCGTAGTAGGAAGTGTATTCCAACGCAGAGTGCGATGATGATGAGTATAGAAGGGCTGAGCGAGTTGAGAACGGCTCGCCGTACAGGACAGTGGATAATGTCGCCGTACTAACACTTGTCGTGTAATTAACGCCGACATAATCCTCTTCGTCGAGATTTCCCAAATGCCAGAGTCTCATACCTGCAAACATATAATACATTGATATGCTCGATCCTGTGCTACCTATAGCAAATCTCACACCACCAGATTGCCATCCTGTCGTACTTGCCATACCTACGTACCCAGCATCTGGTACGTAGATGTTTGACACAGATTCTGCATAGGCATCTCTCAACCCCAAGCTAACACCCACGATAAATGCGACGAGAGAGGCAAGAGTTAATCTGAAGATTTTTCTACTCCAAGTGGGCTCACTCTTCTGTGACATTGTTATCTCTCCTGAACTCTATCGGCATATTCTGCACGCGCTTGATAAACACTTCGGATAAAGCTGTCAATATCCGTGAACATATTTTTGATCTCCGCACCCGAAGTAAGCCTGCCACGAGACTTGCCAAACGCGAAATAGAACGGTTCGCTTACGTCTGGTGTCTGCAGCTCGCCAGACTTTATCAGGCTCTCAATCCAGTTAGCCTCTTCAAACACCTCCTGAGTGTCAGGATCGGCAATTAGAAGAGCTCGTACCATAATGTATTCATTTGCACCGATATCCGGTCCGGTCTCATTAGGATTTCTCAATGACGCAAGCCCCAAGCTCTCCGCAACCTGTCCACTTTGTGCGCCCAAGCTTACAATAACTACACCTTCATGGAACTGTTGTTTCAGCCATGTTTGTTCACTCTCAGAGAGGCTATCTAAAGCCAATGCATCAATGATGAGCGTATCAATAGGCCTCTCTTCCGAAGCTCTAACTGCTTCCGACCAAGTTTCTCTAATGGAAACACCTTGATCTGCAAGAGTGGCGCTATCAAACTTACCTCTGGAAACGCTGCGGGGACCTACATACATGATATTGGGAGAAGCTGGCATCACCTCGGACCGAGCTTGTATAGTTTCTTGCTTTCCAGTGCTTAGCGAATATCCCACAAATAGAGAAAAAGTCACGAGTACGGCGGCTAAGCCGGTTATCAAATGTTTACTTTTCACAACCTCCTCCTTTGATAAGTCATTATGACGTTATTGCAACATTCAAGAACGCCTCGTGCATTTGTTTGAACACCTCCAAATGTCTGGCAAGCACATCTAGAAGGGAGTACCCGGTTATTGTGTGAATCGCTACTTGTTATTGGATAATGAGCACAAGAGCCGATATTTGGTCTTGTTCCCGACGACGAGGTTCCATGGCGTCAATAGATATACTTCCATCCCAGCTACATCTCGTAGTCTCCGCCTTCGCTGAGGATGCAATGCCGTGCGTCGAGGCCAAGGAGGTGTCAGGCCAGTGTGGAGTTTCGGAGAAGAGAAGCACGTGGTGGTTCCCGGCCAAGGGTCACTACACTCGCATCGTACAACATTTCACAAATGTGAGTCAACGGCTGAGCAGGTTATTATTCAAGTTGAGAGCAGGGTACTACGAACGTAAATAGGCTAGCGCAGCGGTGACCCCTGTCCCGAGGCAGCACATGCCGCCTCGTCCTCGATGATCACCGAGTCGCAGGTGATGAGGGTGTAGGGGAATTGAATCGCGGAGGGCGCGGAGCAGCATGGAAAGGCTCCCCTGCACTCTCGCGCTTCAAGGTCGAGAGTTCAATGCGGTGGGTTTCCCCAACATCACAGCCAGCGGGAGTGTCACAACGCGCAGCAGAATCGGGTTGTCAGGGGACAACCTCCAGCACCACGCGCTGGGTCGAGAGTGAGTAAAACCCCCGATCCTGAGAACCCAACCTGAGAACTTCGGTGTAAGGATTCGGGAAGCGGTGAATAAAAAACGAGTACAGTCCCGGCTCACGAGGGGCGGTTATTGTCACGGGGAGCGTCGTTATCTCTCCTCTTCGGGCACTACCGTATATCACCGGTTGATCATTTATCGGGATAATCTCTTCGTCGAGGAACCCGACTAGGGCGACAGGGGCTGCCATCGAATCGTCGCGCATAATATAATCGGGAACGCTGAGGCGGATAAAAAGCTCAACGGTGGTGCCAGCCCTGACCTGCTGCTCAGAGAATAGGTTAAAACTCTCAGGACTATCTGTCAGAAAGAGCGCATCAGAAAAGCCACCTCCGGGATCTTCCACGGCTTCCTCGAAAGGGAGGAATGATGTGTCTGGAGCGCTTGCATCGCCGACAAAAATGCTGCGCCGAGTTACCGGCGTGAAAGTCGTGCGCATGCGGCTGCGGGTGTCAAGGGCTGTGTTATGGTGAAGGTCCACGATCATCACCAGTGCAAAGTCGTAGTATCCCTCTGATAGAGGCTCGCTCGTAAAGTCGAAAGTGACTTCTTCACCCGGCTCAAGTTCAAAGTTGAAAGCCCCAGTATATTCCTGACTGTCAATCTGGAATCCGGCCTGCTCGTAGTTCATCAGCAGGACCAGCGAGATTTCTTTCGTGTCCGGGAACATGTTAATTGTTCCCAATTCGGCGGTTAAGCGTTCCTCCGGCTCAACTGCATAGACGACGCTCGACTCTGCATCATAGCGGTGTTGACTGGGGAGGACATCAAAGCGATGCCGGATTCTACCGGTGTAAAGGTCGGGCGTGCTGCTCGGCGCCGGGTTGATAGGGGCAGCAGTCAATACAAGGGCAGGTGTGCTGCTCGGCACTGGGCCCTCATGGGCAGTGGCTGGTACGAGTGAGACCGCTCTCTCCCCTGCACAGGCACCCACCAGCAGCACAACGACGATCAGAACAACAACTTGCCGCAAGACCCGTATCCTCTTCTACTGACGCTTTGTTAAAACACTAAGAACAGTCAAGGGGGTTGCAGGACTTATCCCCTCCTGCACCCCGCAATGCGTAGACTACATAGCAGCCCTAAAACTGATGATGCGCATCTGCCCAGATATTATCTTCCCACGTGTATCCAATGTTCACTGACCAGTAAGCGTGACCGGTCATGCTCCAATACATATTGTAGCCTCGGTAATATTTGGTAAAGCCCGTATCTACATATGTGACGTTGGGCTTTCTACCTGTATCCGTCGACTCCATCATTTGCCCTTCATAACCACCCTTCAAGAGGGCTCCACCCGCTTGGAGGTAATTGACATTACTCGGCGAAGTGCCAATCACCCAGCTTTCGTTTCTTCCTCGTACGTCCTCATAGCTGCCATAATCCTGACCTTCGAGAGTCGTAATGAGCCTGACTGTAACACCGCCTGCTTTCTTTTCTGCTACAGCCGCCGGGCCGATCCTTTGTGCGTCAGTCTCCCCACTTTGTACAGTATCCGAGTGACCGCCATCTGGAGTCGGCGGCGGTTCCTCGTCAGCCAAGACAACGTTCACTGGTATCGTCAGCGCTGCGCTCAGAAGCATAGCAAGTACTATTACCCAGCCCAATCTCTTTAGGGTAGTCATGGTTACTTCTCTTTTGCAGAATTAGTCACTAATAGTTTATTTGGTATGCTCGAAGATAGTTATCGGGTTGTGTCGCGATAAGCTCCTCCTTTCCTGAGGAGACCACATCGTGTGACAGGGCCAACCAGATGTGAGGCCAGTGAGAAGTCTCGGGAAGCGAAGCATGTGGTGGTTCCCGGCCAAGGGTCACTACACCCGCATCGTATAATGTTTCACAAATGTGAGTCAACCGCTGAGTGAGCTATTTATTCAAATTGAGAGTAAGGTACTAGAATGTAAACGGGTTAGTGTAACGGTGACCTCTGTCCGGCGGCAGGCAGGCCGTGCTGCCCGCCTCGTCCTCGACGATCACCGAGTCACAGGTGGTGAGGGTGTAGCCCTGCCCGGCAATGAATTGCCGGGCGAAGCCTCCGCCTCTCCGCGATTCAATTGAACCCCACGCCCAGCCGGGCTAATCTCAGGGGGTGGCGTTGAGCGCCACCCTTTTTTCTTTTCTCCAGCCACCGCGAAAGGCGGCGTATGGCCCAGACACCGCAGCGATTGAGGCGCGAGCTCGGCGTGTTCGGCGCGATCATGATGGGCATGGGTTCGATCCTCGGCACGGGCGTCTTCGTGAGCATCGGCATCGCGGCAGGCGTCGCGGGGCCGGCGGTCATCCTCGCCATCGCCATCGCCGCGCTGGTCGCCGTCTCC
>CAZDLX010000111.1:10844-11953 GCA_964506005.1 uncultured Anaerolineae bacterium
CGGGACCTACGAGTACGGCTATAAGTACCTCAACTCGTGGCTCGGCTTCATCGCCGGTTGGACGTTCCTGCTCGCCAAGACAGCTTCGGCGGCGACGGCGGCGCTCGGCTTCGGCGGCTACCTGCTGAACCTGCTCGGCGTTGGCTCCACACGCAGCCTGATCCCGCTGGGGCTGGGGGCGGTCGCCGCGCTGACGCTCGTCGTGCTGAGTGGTCTGCGCCGTTCGAACATCACCAACATCGTCATCGTCTCGGTGACGATCACCGCGCTGGCGCTGTTCGTCTTTGGCGGGCTGCCGCGGGTCGTCGCCAGCGGAACTGCCAACCTGACACCGTTCTTCGACCCGGCTTCCGGCAGCCCCATCGCCGGGCTGCTCGAGGCCACCGCGCTGATGTTCGTGGCCTACACCGGGTACGGGCGCATCGCCACGATGGGCGAGGAGGTGCGCGAGCCGCGCCGGGTGATCCCCAGGGCGATCATCGCAGCGCTGTTCCTGACGATGGCGCTGTACATCAGCGTGGCGCTCGTCGGGGTGGGCGCGGTAGGGACGGACACGCTGGCCGGGACCGCGCAAACGCAGGCCGCCCCGCTGGAGATCGCCGCCCGGCAGTTCGGCGTGCCGTTCATCGCGGAGGTCGTCGCCCTGGGCGCGATCACGGCGATGCTGGGCGTGCTGCTCAACCTGATCCTCGGCCTGTCGCGGGTGCTGCTGGCGATGGGCCGCCGCCGCGATATGCCCGCGGCCACCGCCGGCGTCAACGAGCGCACCTCCACGCCCACCGTCGCCGTGATCGTCGTCGGGCTGGGCATCGCCGCGCTGGTGCTGGTCGGCAACGTCAAGACGACGTGGTCGTTCAGCGCCTTCACCGTGCTGCTCTACTACGCCATCACGAACCTTGCCGCGCTCCGGCTCAGCGACGAAGAGCGCCTGTACCCGCGCTGGATCGCCTGGGCAGGGCTGGCTGCCTGCCTGTTCCTCGCCTTCTGGGTCGAGGTGCAAATCTGGCTCGTCGGGCTGGGCCTGCTTGCCGTGGGCCTGCTGTGGCACGCCGCCGCCCGCCGGATCGCAGGCCCGGCACATGCCGAGACGGACTGAGCCGCGCCGCCGC
>CAZDLX010000112.1:0-11857 GCA_964506005.1 uncultured Anaerolineae bacterium
CGCTGGTATCACCGGGTCATCGGCCAGGACCGCTGCCCGATCATCGACACGTGGTGGCAGACGGAAACCGGCGGCTTCATGATCACGCCGCTGCCGGTGACGGATCTCAAGCCCGGCTCGGCAACACACCCCTTCCCCGGCATCGTCGCCGACGTGGTGGACGAGAACGGGCGCTCGTGCGAGCCCAACGAGGACGGCTTCCTCGTGATCAAGCAGCCGTGGCCCTCGATGCTGCGCACCGTCTACCGCGACCCCGACCGCTACGTTGACCAGTACTGGACGCGCTACCGCGACCAGGGCTGGTATCTGGCGGGGGACTCCGCGCGCAAGGACGACGACGGTTACTTCTGGATCATCGGGCGCATCGACGACGTGATCAAGGTCGCTGGCTACCGGCTGGGGACCGCCGAGATCGAGAGCGCGCTGGTGAGCCATCACGCCGTCGCGGAGGCAGCCGTGATCGGCGTCCCCGACGAGGTGAAGGGCAACGCGATCTACGCGTACGTGATTCTGCGGGAGAACCTCGACCTGGACCTCGACCCCGAAGACCCCACCGGCGATCTCGTCGACCGGCTGAAGAAGCACGTGCGGCACGAGATGGGCCCCATCGCCGTGCCCGCCCACATCGAGGTCGTGGAGAGCCTGCCCAAGACCCGCTCGGGCAAGATCATGCGGCGCGTGCTCCGTGCCCGCGCGACCGGCGAGGATGAGGGCGACCTCTCGACGCTGGAGCAGTAGACGCTTCCCCCCACCCCTACGGGGCGAACGGCTGCGAGATGACAGCCGTTCGCCTCTTTTTTATGCCTAATGCGGCTTTAACCAGGGTTTTAGACGATATTTATCGCTGTTTTAGGACTTTTTTAGCCAAGCACGGGTATTCTGGCGGTGTAAAGTGGTTCGTGCTGGGTAGTTGGCGCGTATCACGATGTGTCAGAAAGAGGAGGTTTGTAATGGCAGAGCGTAGTTCGAGCGGTGTTGGTATCGTCGCGATCATCGCAATCGTGCTGCTTTTCCTCATCGCGCTCTTAGCCCTGGGCGCATTCACCGGGAATGATGGTTTGAACATCCGCATCTTCCAGGACGGCGGCGATACTGGCGGTGGTGAGGGCGACGTCGTGCCGCCGGACGGGGGCGGTGGTGTCGTGCCTCCCGACGGTGGTGCGGGCGGCGGAGCAGCGCCGCCTGCCGGGGGCGGCAGCTATCCCTAGCGGCAATTAGCGCTCATCCAGCACCAGAGGGCCTCGCAGGGGAACGCGGGGCCCTTTTCTGCCGTCAATAGGGTAGGAAGCAGGTAAATAACGCGGTTCTTACACATTTTATACCCGTTATTTAGAGCGTTTAGTGGCCCAAATGTGCTATGATCCGCGGCGCTGCAGGGGACGCGCACGATACCCCCTGTGTATGCGAGGAGGAGACATGCGTAGATCAGAGTCAACCGGCATGGGCCTGCTGATGATGGCCCTGCTGACAATCATGGCGATTGCCATCCTGCTGCTGGTGCTGAATACCTTCACCGGCGGCGGCAACCTGCTAGACCTGCTGGCGGCGGGCACCGCCCTGCTGGTGTCTTAGACAGCGCCACCACGCAAGCAACACCGAGCCCCGGCACAGGCCGGGGCTTTTTGATCGTCCCGCTGGCATACTGGCATACAGAGGGCGGCACCGGAGAACCGGTGCCGCCCGTTATTCACTACTCGGGCCTCAGATATCTGGGGCCCGTGTCCGTCCTGGCGTTAGTTCGACGCGAACGTCGGCTGCGGCGCGGGGCGGGTCATACCCTCGACTGCCTGCGCGCCGCCGATATCCTCGATGCTGTCGTACAGCACTTCGAGCGTATAGCGGGCGTTGTGCGTGAACGCGCCGGGGTCCTTGGAGACGTACGTATAGTTGTACGCCGCCCGGAGCAGCTTTGGCGTCCAGCTTGCGTAACCCTCGCCATCGGCGGTGAGCCAGTACGGGTAGCGAGCGGCGTCATAGACGATGGATGTGCCGAGGGTATTCGCCGCGTAGTCTTCGATTGCGGCGAACAGCGCCTCCTGCATCGTCCTGATCTCGCCCATCACGCCCTCTTCCGTATCGCCGTCACCGTCGTAGTCGATGGGGTCGCCGAACGGCACCCGCATCGCCGCGAGGTTTTGCGTGCCGTGGCAGCTCTGGCAGGTGATGGTGTTCACCGTCAGCGCGTGCGGATCGTGGCACTCCTGGCACGAGTCAAGCCCGCGGATGTGCTCGAACGCGCCCGCGTACTCCTTGCCGGGGTACTGGTACGCGCCTGCCACATCCGAGCCGAACAGGGTCGCCCCGGCGGCGAAGTAGTGCGGGTTGCGGAACCGCAGCGCCTCCGACACCTCGTCCGGCCCGACGCCTGCCGACTGGATCGCATTGTTGATGCTCACCGTGGACTCACGCCCCTGGTGGCAGCTCAGGCAGATGTTGCTTTCGAGGTCGCTGGCAAAGCTGACCCTCGCGCCGCTCGGGAACGTAACCTCTGCCACCTCGTGGACCGCGAAGTCCTCGAAGTTCTGGTGGCAGGTCTGGCACGACAGCGAGCTTGACGGCTCGACCGCCGGCGTGGACCCCGTCAGCAGGGTGGTCGGGAGCCCCTCAGCCGTGTGGCAGTTGGAGCAGGTATCCGGCACGATGCCGTCTTCGTCCCAGTGGCGGAAGGCTTCAGCCGAGGCGTCGAAGTGGCCGGGGCCATCGCGGTTCGCCGACGCGAGACGCATCGGCGTGTCGAGCCCCTCGTTCAGCGCCGCAATCGAGTCGTACAGCAGCTCGATGATGTACTTGGCGTTGTGTGCGTACGCGCCGGGGTCCTTCAGCGAGAGCTGGTAGTTGTAGGCTGCCTGCACGAAGCGCCCGGTGAAGGCGTTGAACTGGTTCTCGAAGGCGGATTCGGTTTCGTCAGCGCGCCCGTTCTCGTTGCTGTCGATGAACCAGTAGGGGTAGGCCGCGTCGTTGTAGGCGACCGGCGTCCCGGCGACCTCGCTGGCGTAGGTCTGCATGGCCTCGTACAGCATCTCTCTGAGGCCCTCGATCTCGTAGTAGATGCCCTCCTGCACGTCGCCATCGCCGTCGTAGTCGATGGCGGAGCTGGGCATGCGGATGTCGCGCAGGCTCTCGGCGGAGGTTGCCTCGGCGTGGCACGCGACACAGCCGTCGAGCTGGATTTCGAGCGAGTGCGGGCTGTGGCACTCGGTGCAGGTGTTGTACTGCTCGACGTGGTTGAAGCGGGGCTGGTAGGGCTGCCCCTCAAACTCAAACCCGCCGTGCACCTCGGAGCCGTACAGCGTCGCCGCGGCAGCGTAGTAGTGGATGTTGATGAAGCGCAGACCCTCGCTGACAACGTCCTGGTCCTCGACGGC
This sequence comes from uncultured Anaerolineae bacterium, assembly GCA_964506005.1. Lineage (GTDB taxonomy): Bacteria > Chloroflexota > Anaerolineae > Aggregatilineales > UBA3940 > UBA3940. Next base: position 3,366 of record CAZDLX010000112.1, read on the forward strand.
CCCGGTATTGGTGAGCATTTCGCTGACCTGCACTGTCGAGGCCCGGCCCTGGTGGCACTGCATACAGCGGGCCGAGTCGCCGAGGCCGGTCACTTCCACGCCCGAGGGGAACACGACGCTGGTCATCGTGCGCGCCGATTCGTTGTGGCAGGCGTCACAGGTGATGACCGTGCCGGTGGCGGCGGGCCGGTCGACAAACCCGGCGTCGCTGCCGTCCTCACCCAGAAAGTCCAGGTAGCCGGGCGTGCTGTGGCACTTGGCACAGTCCGTCTCGACTTCGCCCTCTTCGTCCCAGTGCGTGAAGGCCTCAGCCCCGGCGTCAGCATGTGCCGAGACAGCCCACACGTCGTGGTAGGGCACGAGCTGGCCGGTCGCGGTGTCCGGCTCGGGGCACGTCGGGCATTCAGGGCACGCCGCCGCCGTCGGGCACGGGGTCACCTCCGCCTGAGCTGCGGCGTCGCCAGCTTGCTGCCGCCGCTGCGCCGCGCAGGCCGTCATGGCGATGAGGGCGAGCACCGCGACGGCTAAAAGCAACCACTTAGGCTTCATAAAGGGCTGACTCCTTTCTGGGTCCGGCACCGGGGCAGCGACGAGTGAATCGACACATACCGGCACGAGGACTGGTGTCGAATGACGAACAATAAGTCGGTTGGTAAGTCGAAATGGATCCGGCGGACGTTGGGCGAGTCTGCTGCCATCGTTTCCCCTCTGATATGCAAGACAGCCCAGGCCGCGACCTGAGTTCTGCGACTTAGGCAAGATGGCTGGCAGGCATAGACTACACTATGGGGCAGAATGCCTAATGACAGCAGTAACGGCTATCACAAAAGCCGATGGATATTTGTCACAATTCTCCCCGCCGGGCGATGCCAGGCGGCGGTCTTCAGGGGGCCCGAACTGCGAGCGGGGGCTTTGCTGCCGGTATCACGGCGTTGGACAAAACAGCGTGCCTGCGTGTAGACTTCTCATACCCAACTGTTCCCACCTGCGCTTTCAGGAGCCCTCAGCATGTCTGATCCTCTGACCGGCAAACGCGTACTCGTTCTGGGCCTTGCGCGGCAGGGTACCGCGCTCGCCAGATGGCTTGTCGACGTCGGCGCACAGGTGACGGTCAGCGACGTGCGCGGTGAGGAAGAGCTTGCCGGCGTGCTAGACGACCTCGACGGGATGCCCATCAAGCGCGTCCTCGGCGAGCACCCGCTCTCGCTGCTCGACCACACCGACCTGCTCTGCCTCTCGGGCGGGGTCCCCACGGACATCGGCATCGTCAAGGAGGCGCGCAAGCGAGGGGTCCCGCTCAGCAACGACGCCCAGCTCTTCATGGAGCGCTGCCCGTGCTACGTCGTCGGGATCACGGGCTCTGCGGGCAAGACGACGACCACCGCGCTCGTCGGCAAGATCTGCGAGGAGGCCGGGCTGCTGCCGTGGGTCGGCGGCAACATCGGCAACCCGCTCATTGCCGACCTCCCCTATATGAAGCCGAACGACATCGCGATCATGGAGCTCTCGTCATTCCAGCTTGAGCTGATGACGGCCAGCCCGCACATCGCCGCGATTCTCAACATCACGCCGAACCACCTCGACCGGCACAAGACGATGGAGGCTTACACCGCGGCGAAAGCCCGCATCCTGGACAACCAGATCGCGGGGGATATCGCCGTGCTGAATCGCGATGACCCGATCAGCTACGGGCTGCGCGATCACATCGAGCATGAGGCGGTGTTTTTCAGCGGGACGGTGCCTGTCGACGTTGGCGCGTGGCTCGTCGGCGACCGCGTGGTGTGCCGCCGGGTCTTCACCGAGCCGATGGACACCGTCTGCACCATCGACGAGATCCCCCTGCGCGGCTACCACAACGTGCTGAACGTGCTCGCCGCGTGCGCGATCTCGGGGTCGGCGGGGGTGCCGCTCGACGCGATGCGCCGGGCTATACTCAACTTTGAAGCCGTCCCCCACCGGCTGGAGGAAGTACGGAACTGGATGGGCGTCCGCTTCGTGAACGACTCCATCGCCACCGCGCCGGAGCGTGTGGTCGCGGCGCTGCACGCCTATGAGGGGGAATCCATCGTGCTGCTGCTCGGCGGGCGCGACAAAGACCTGCCCTGGGGCGACCTGCTCAGACTGGCCACCGAACAGTGCCGTGCTATTATTGGATTTGGGGAGTGTGGGCGGATGATCGTCGAGCAGGCGGCGGCAGAGCGCGCGCGGCAGGGTTCCGACGTGCGGCTGGAGCAAACCTCGACGCTCGACGAGGCGGTGTGGATGGCCGCCCGCCTGGCCGACGAGGGCGACGTGGTGCTGCTCTCGCCGGGCGGCACGAGCTTCGACGCCTACCAGGATTTCGCCGAGCGTGGGGAGGTGTTCCGCAAGCTGGTGAACCGGCTGTAGCCCTCACCCCCTGCCCCCTCTCCCGGCGGGAGAGGGGAGGTAACGCATACTTGAGATACTGCGATGCAGCGCAAGAAACGTATGCCGGAACCGATGCTCGTAACGAGCCGGCAGCTGCGACAGAAGGGAACACGAGCCGAAGCGCTGCTGTGGGAGCACCTACGGAATCGCCAGTTGCAGGGTGCGAAGTTCCGGCGGCAGGCAGTTATCGGACGTTTCATCGTCGACTTCTACTGCCACGAGCATCGCCTTGTTGTCGAGCTCGATGGGGCGGTGCATGACCAGCCAGACATCGCCGCACACGATGCGGAGCGACAACAGCAGCTTGAAGCACAGGGGTATCGGGTGCTGAGGTTTAGTAACGAAGCCGTCTTTGGTGACATCGGGCATGTGCTTCAAACCATTAGCATCACACTAACCAAGGGCCTGCTCCCCTCTCCCTGCGGGAGAGGGGTTGGGGGTGAGGGATAACAAAACCACATGGCCGTAACCACATCGGACAGGACGCACACACAGGAGGAGGGCAGCCCGGTCGCGCGGCCCGCGCCGGCGGTCTTCGACTTCGACGTGTACCTGGTGCTAATCGTCGCCGCGCTGCTGGCTGTCGGCCTGTTGATGGTCTACAGCACCACCTTCGACTGGAGCTTCCTGGAGTATGGCTCGCCGGTGCGCATCTTCCTCAACCAGGTGCGCTCGCTGGTCATCGGGCTCGTGGCGCTGGTCGTGGCATGGCGGCTGGACTATCGCATCCTGCGCGACCGGCGCGTGGCGCTGGGGATCATGCTCGTCACCATCGTCGCGCTCGGCGGCCTGCTGCTGCTCACCAGCACGACGGTATTCGGCGCCGATCGCTCGTACCTGCGCGGCTCTATCCAACCTGGCGAGGCGGCCAAGCTCGCCGTGATCATCTACTTCGGGGCGTGGCTGGCCTCGCGACAGGGGCAGCTCCAGCGGCTCGGCTACGGGCTGGTGCCGTTCTCGGTGCTCGTCGGTATCGTCGGCGGCCTGATCGTGCTGCAGCCTGACCTCAGCACGGCATTCATCATCGTGCTGACTGCGTGGACCATGTTCTTCGTCGCGGGGGCAAACATCGCGCAGATTCTGGTAGCCGGCCTGGGCGCGGGCGGTGTGGCCTGGGTGCTCACTCTGCAGTTTGACTACGCGCGCCTGCGCCTCATGGAGCACGTCGAGGCGATGCAGGACCTGACCCAGGCGTCGTGGCACGTCCAGCAGGCGATCATCGCCTTCACGGCGTCGGGCAGCCGGGGCGGCACCTTCAGCCCGAACTGGTTTGGCGTCGGGCTCGGCCAGAGCCGCCAGAAGTTCGGGTTCCTGCCCGCGGCCCACACCGACAGCATCTTCGCCATCATCGGCGAGGAGCTGGGCCTGTTCGGCTGCCTCGTCGTGATCGCGCTGTTCATCCTGCTGGTGTGGCGCATCTTCAAGATCTCGGCGAACGCGCAGGATCCGTTCGGGGCGGTGCTGGCTGCCGGTATCGGCGCATGGATCGCCTACGAGGCCCTGCTCAACGTCGCCGTAATGACGGCGGTCATCCCGTTCACCGGGGTGCCGCTGCCCTTTATCAGCTACGGGGGGTCCAGCCTCGTGACGCTGCTTGGGGCGATAGGCCTGGTGCTGAGCATCTCGCGGCGGAGGCCGCTGCGCCAGCCCGGCATCCGCCGTGGCGTCTCCGATATGGTCGCCGGCAGCACACTGATGGAGCGCGTCGGGCGGCGCCGCCGCATCGATTACTAACCCCTATCCTGGAACGGACCCGGCCCATGCACATCCTGTTCTCCGGGGGCGGGACGGGCGGCGGCGTGTACCCCGCGCTCGCCGTCGTCAACGCTCTCAGGGCGCTGCACCCACGCGCCGAAGTCCTGTGGGTGGGCAGCCGGCACGGCGTCGAGCGCGAGCTTGTCGAGCGGGCGGGCCTGCCCTTCGAGGGCGTCGCCGGCGGGCCTATCGTCGGCGTGGGGCTGCGTGCGCTCCCCAACGCCTTTCGCCTCCTGCTCGGCACGCTGCAGTCGCTGCGCATTCTGGGACGCTTTAGGCCCGACGCACTGCTCATCACCGGTGGCTGGGCGACGATCCCCGCCGCGCTGGCCTGCTGGCTGCGCGGCGTGCCGGTCGCCATCTACCTGCCCGACGTGGAGCCCGGCAGCGCGATCCGCGCGCTGAGCCGCCTCGCGCGCCGCGTCGCCGTAACAGCCCCGGACTCCACCGCCTTCTTCGCGCCCGGCAAGGCCGTCGAGACCGGCTACCCCGTCCGCGAGGACGTGCTGAACGCCGCCGGCTTCGACGCGCTGGGCGAGCCCCTCGCCGCGCCGCCGGACGCCCGCGCCATCGCGAGGGAGCGCTTTGCCCTCTCGCCCGATCTGCCGGTGCTGCTCGTCTTTGGCGGCAGCCGGGGCGCGCGCAGTATCAACCAGGCCCTGCTCGCTCAGCTGCCTGAGCTGCTGCCACACGCGCAGGTGCTGCACATCAGCGGCACGACAGACGCCGCCGACGTGCAGGCCCGCGCGGAGACGCTCGGCGCCGCACTCAGCGCCGAGACAGCAGCCCGCTACCACACCTTCGATTACCTGCACAGCGGCGACATGGCGCTGGCCCTGGCAGCCGCCGATCTGGTCGTCAGCCGGGCGGGGGCCAGTACGCTTGGCGAGTTTCCCCTGTTCGCATTGCCTGCTATACTGGTGCCTTATCCGCACGCGTGGCGGTATCAGAAAACCAATGCCGACTACCTTGCCACCCGAGGGGCAGCCGTGCGCCTGGACGACGACAAGCTGACCGAGCACCTGACACCCACCGTGAAGCAGCTCCTGCTCGACGCCGACCGCCGCGAGCACATGGCCGGTGCGGCCCGCGCCCTGCGCCGCCCGGCTGCCGCGGCTCACATTGCCGGCCTGCTGGCCGGTCTGGCCTCGCAGCAGGGGAACCGAGGTTAACGTTGATCGAGCTGGCGGCATTTTTCTGGCTGATGGTTGTGCTGTTCGGCGTGATCGGCCTGATGCGCGGCTGGGTGCGCGAGCTGCAGGTGACGTCGGCTGTCGTGCTGGGGATGTTCATCATCGAGCAGATCAGCCCCTGGGTGTGGACGGTCCTCGTCGAGCGCACCCCCGCCGACATGCTTGCTACGGACCCGCTCGGCACGCTGCGCCGCCTGGTGATGCTCAAGGCGGCGATCCTGCTCATCCTGGTGTTCTTCGGCTACCAGGGCCCGGTGATCGTCGACTTCGCCAGCCGCGGGCGCAGCCGCGCGTCGCGCCCGCGCGACTCGCTGCAGGAAGGCTTCCTCGGACTGCTGGTTGGCCTCCTGAACGGCTACCTCATCATCGGCGCGCTGTGGTGGTACGTACACACCGCACAGTACCCGTTCGAGTGGATCGTGAGCCCGCTGAACTTCCCCGAATCGGCCAGCGCGACGATCATCTCGATGCTGCCGCTGCGCTATCTCTCCAGCCCGTGGCTGGAGATCCTCGTCGTGGTGTTCTTCCTGCTCGTCATCGTGGCGGTGATTTGAGAGTACCCCTCAACCCGCAGCATCCTTCGGATGCCGCACCCTTCTCCTACAAGGGGAGAAGGGGCTAGTTGGGCTCAGGATTGGCTCTCTTGGACGAAGATCGTAACGACAGATGGATTGCGTCACGAGCTGTACGTCGCGCGACCTCTGACACAGCACGCAGCCTGCGCAAGCAAAGCACTGCGAGTGAGACAACCCTCTGGGATGCACTGCGCGGGCGAAAACTCGGAGGCCGCAAATTCCGGCGACAGCAGTCTGTCGGCCCCTACGTGCTGGACTTCTACTGTGCGGAGGAACGGCTGGCAGTCGAGGTTGACGGTGGGGTACACTGCCGCCAGCAAGAGGCAGACCGGGAGCGCCAGCAGGCTATTGAATCGCTCGGCATCCGGTTCGTCCGTGTGACCGCAGAGCAAGTCGAACAAGATTTGCCGCAGGTGTTAAGCACTATTTTCGCGGCATTCCAGAGCAAGTGATGTGTCCACACACTTCAACCCGCTAAGCAAGCCTCACAGCGGATTGCCATGCACCCAGCTAACCCCTTCTCCCCTTGTGGGAGAAGGGTGCGGCGATGCAGCGACGCAGAGCGTCGCGCATCGGCGCGGGATGAGGGGGATGTATCTCCTTCCCCTCATGCTCCTCACCCTCCTGCTCGCCGCCTGCCGGGTACCCGAGCCTGCTGCCGCCGTCGCCGCGCCCGCTACTGCCACGGCGACCGCTACCGCCGCGCCGAGCGCCACCGCAACCGCCACGCAGACGCCCACCCTGGCCCCAACCCTGACCGTGACGCCCACGCCACTGCCCACCGCTACCCCCACGCCGCTTACCTCGGAGCTCGGCTGGCGGGAGACGCGCGGCGCGGTCACGCTCGTCACGACGACCCGGCTCACCGAGTACTTCATACACGGGCTGACCGGCGCGGCGCTCGACGCCGAGATGCGGACCGTCGGCCCGACGGATGCCGCGGCGGGGCTACACTGGTACGCGCTCACCGAGCCGCGCTTCGGCTGGGACCGCGAGTGCGCCTGCGCCGAGCAGGGCTGCACCGCATCCAGCGTGACGCTGTACCTCAGCCTCGACTACAGCGTGCCGCTGTGGCTCGCGCCCGAGGATGCCGCCCCTGACCTCGTCGCGGCGTGGCAGGCGTTCCGCGCGGCGCTGGTCGCCCATGAGCAGGGGCACGGCGAGCTGGCCGCCGCCTGCGCGTGGAGCCTCGGCGAGACGTTCGCATCGCTGCCACCTGCCGCCACTTGTGACGAGCTCGACGCGGCGATCCGCGCCGCCAGCGAGCCGGTGTTCGCCGCGTGCCGCGCCGAGCAGCGCGGCTTCGAGAACGCGACCAACCACGGGCTCACGCAGGGTGTGCTCTGGCCCCCGCCAGAGCGGTGACGGTAACAGTTGCCACCTGCCCCCGCGCGCCCTACAATCAGGGCTGTCACCACCCGGCTCCCCTGTTAGCGTGAGAGGCTTGCATGTCGGACGGACTCCAACCGGGCGCACGCGTGCACCTGATGGGTATCGGCGGGTATGGCATCAACCCGATAGCGCGGGTGATGCACCAGCTTGGCTACGACGTCTCGGGCTGCGACCGCGACGAGTCGCCGCTCATCCCCGCACTGCGCGAGCAGGGCATCCCGGTGGAGATCGGCCACAATCCGGCACACCTCGACCATTTCAAGCCGGACGCCCTCGTTATCTCGTCGGCTATTCCGGCGGCGAACGATGAAGTACAGGCCGCCCGAGAGCGCGGCATCCCCGTCTACAAGCGCGCCGACATCCTGTGCGAGCTGATGCGGGAGCGCACCGGCATCGCCATTGCCGGGACGCACGGCAAGACGACCACGACCGGCATGCTGGCCTGGACGCTGGCTGAGGCGGGCCTCGACCCCACGTTCATCGTCGGCGGCGTGCTGGCGAACCTCGGCACCAACGCGCAGGCCGGGCGCGGCGAGGCCTTTGTGATCGAGGCGGACGAGTACGACCGCATGTTCCTGGGCCTGTGCCCGCAGATCGTCGTGCTGACCACGCTGGAGCTCGACCACCCCGACATGTTCGCCAGCCTGGACGACGTGCGCGCGCTGTTCGCGTCATTCGTGGACCTACTGCCCGACGGCGGGCTGCTCATCGCAGGCACCGACGACGCGGAGGTGAGCCGCTTCGCCGCCACCCAGGCCGACCGGCTGCGCGTGGTGCGCTACGGGCTGGCTGGCACCGACTGGGGCGCGCGCGACATCGTGCCGAACTCGGCAGGCGGCATGGACTTCACTGCGCTGCGAGGCGGCGAGCCCGCCGGGCAGGTCGCGCTGCAAGTGCCCGGCACGCACAACGTCCAGAACGCGCTGGCCGTGCTGGCCGTTGCCGCCGAGCTTGGCGTGCCGTTTGAACGAGCGGCAGCGGCGCTGGGCGCGTTCTCGGGTATGGGGCGGCGCTTCGAGGTGCGCGGCACGGCGCGCGGCGTGACGATCATCGACGACTACGCCCATCACCCCACCGCCATCCGTGCCACGCTGGAGGCGGCCCGCAGCCGCTACCCCGGCGCGGGCATCTGGGCGGTGTGGCAGCCGCACACCTACAGCCGCACGCG
>CAZDLX010000113.1:0-11821 GCA_964506005.1 uncultured Anaerolineae bacterium
AAACAGCTTCGTAGCGCTCGTGTGATGTCATCTGCATGGCTCAGTGTGCCTCCACGGCGGTGATGTCAAGGCCACCCCGATACTGGTCGTGCAATCCCTCCAGCCGGCGCTGGAGCCGGGCCGTCTACTCCACGGTGATCACCGGATCAGCCGGCGAGAGCGAGTCCGGATCGTTAAACGATGCTCCCGCCGGCGCGACGATCGGCCCATGCAGCAGCGGGTCGTCCGTCGCCCGCATCCAGCGCTCCAGCCGGCTCCGCATGTTCGCCAGCACTTCGGCGAATGCCGGGTCATCTGCCAGGTTGTCAGCCTCGTTCGGGTCGAACACCAGATCGTAGAGCTGTTCTCGCTGCGGGGCGCGCTCCCGCCAGCCGTTAGCCAGCCACACGTCTTTGCTCGGGCTGTCCTCGACGTTGCTGAGGATCGGCCCGGTGCGCTCATCGTAGCGGCGGATGTACTTCCAGCGGGAGGTGCGTACGGCGCGGTGGGGCTCATATGCCGCGTGGTAGTTGATCTCGGCGTGGATTTCGTCCCGGACCGCCCTGGTTTCATCTCGCACGAGCGGCATTAGCGATGTCCCCTGCAGCCAGTCCGGCTGGCTGATGCCCAGCAGGTCGCACAACGTGGGGAAGATGTCGATGTGCGACACCATGGCGTCGATGATCCGCCCACCGGCGAAACCGCCGGGCCCGCGAACGATTAGCATCACGCCGATACCGTGATCGGTCAGGGTGCACTTCATGCCAGGGAACGGCGCGCCGTGGTCGGTGGTGCAGATGACCAGCGTCTGGTCGGCCAGCCCGCTTGTATCGAGCGCGTCGAGCACCGCGCCAATGCCCTCATCCAGAATGCGCGCGCTCGCCTGAAAACCCGCCATGTCCTGCCGCGTCTGCGGCGTATCGACCAGTGGAGCAGGCGGGCGAGAATAACCGGGGTTCTCGCCGGGGCCCGGCTCAGGGAATGGGCGATGTGTCTCCCAGAAGCCAACGGAGAGGAAGAAGGGTTGCTCGGGAGGGTTGGCCAGGAATCCGGTGGCAGCGGCGACGACGTCCTCCGCCGTCACTGCGTCGCGGATGAAGCCCTCCTCGCTCATCGGATCGCCGCCCGGCGGGCTGCTCTGCGCCAGCAGCCGGTCGTAGCCGATCCACTCTGGATGGCGAGCAACGTGCTGCACCCCGATCAGCGTGGAAGTATAGCCTGCCTCACGCAGGGTGTGCACGATATGCTGCCCGTAATCATGGAGCGCAAATCCGCGGTGGGCCAGGCCGACCATACCGGCAGAGTGAGGGGACTGCCCCGTCAGCAGCGCAGCCCGGCTCGGCGAGCACATCGGGGCAGCGCAGAACGCCTGCCGGAAGAGAACGCCCTCCTCCGCCAACCGCTGCAGGCGTGGCGTCCGCACGCCGTATCCATAAGGCTGGACGTAGCGACCTGTGTCGTGCGAGTGGATATACAGGATGTTTGGGCGTCTCATCGTACCTCGCCTCTCCTGACTCCCGCTTCCGCGCAGAAATCTGGTCCAGGGTACTGCTTGACAACGATCATATTCTATCCTTATAGTACTATTAGCGACTTTTGTAAAGACTTTTCCAAATCTCTGTTCTTTACACCTCCGACACTACATCTCTCTACTTCACAACCGCCTACGACTGCGGACTTCGACGCCAGAACGGAATAGGTTTCTCGGAAAGCACCGGCAGGACGTATGGCCAGCGACCAGCAAGCGACACAAACCATGCGACCCAATATCCTGCTGATAACGTGCCACGATCTCGGGAGGCACCTGGGCTGTTACGGTTTCGACGGCGTCGAGTCCGGCTGCCTCGACGGGCTCGCCCGGGATGGGGTGTTGTTTGAGAATAATTTCTGCACGGCTCCCCAGTGCAGCCCCAGCCGGGCCGCGCTGCACACCGGGCGCCACGCGCACACCGTCGGCATGCTCGGGCTGGCGCACAGCCCGTTCAACTGGCGGCTGCATCCGCAAGAGAAGCACATGGCCCGGCTTTTTCAGGAAGCCGGCTACGAAACCGCCCTGTTAGGCGTGCAGCACCTTACCAGAACACGAGACGTGGCGGCACTCGGCTACGAGCACTACGACACCACAGAGCCAGTTGTTCCTGCCGGTCGCCTCGCCGAGCGGGCTGCCGCATTCCTCGGTTCAGCGGAGCGGGGAAAACGTCCCTTCTACCTGGAGGTCGGGTTCTTTGAGCCGCATCGTCCGTATGACTGGGGAGGCGCCCGCCCCGCCAGACTGGAGGGCGTCGAGCTGCCTGAGTGGATTCCTGAGAGCCCGGAGGCCATCCAGGAATTCGCCGAGCTTCACGGCATGATCCGTGAGCTGGACGAAGCATTGGGGCGTCTCCTCAGCACGCTGGACGAGCGCAGTCTGGCAGAAGACACCTGGGTCATCTTCGTCACGGATCACGGCCTGGCGATGCCCCGCGCCAAATGCACTCTCTATGACCCGGGGATCGCGGCGGCGCTGATCATGCGCTGGCCCGGCGGTGGGCTGACGGGAGGCAGGCGGGTTGGGGAGCTGACGAGTCACGTTGACCTGCTGCCGACGCTGCTTGAAGGACTGGAGCTCGCGACTCCCGGCGATTTGCACGGTCGCAGCTACTGGCCCCTGCTGCGCGGCCTGCCATACCAGCCGCGCGAGCAGGTATTTGCCGGGAAGACGTACCACACAGCCTATGAGCCGGTACGTGCCATCCGCACGCCCACTCATAAACTCATCGTGAATCTGGAGGTGGATACGCTGGTCAACGTGCCGGACGACGTTCGCGATGGGCGTATCTACCCGGCGATGGTTCGCAAGACAACCGGCCAGCGTCCGCAGGTCGAGCTGTACGACCTCCAGCGTGATCCGCTGGAGATGAACAACCTGAGCGGGCAGCCAGACGTGGCAGCGCTGGAGGAGCAGCTCCTAGCAAGGCTGCTGGAGTGGATGCGCGAGACGCAGGATCCGCTGCTTGCCGGCCCGGTGGCTTCGCCATACTACCACGGCGCGATGGCGCGTCTGAGAGAGGCCGCGGGAGCCAGCGGCGAGCCGGGCACTGTCAACGCCGTGACTGGGTAGAGATTTGGTACGACCAATGCTAGAGCAACGCATGTCAAACTACGCATCCGAGCATTTGAAGGCGCACATCGTCGATCTGCTGCGCCGCCGTCCAATGTCCCTGGCGGAACTGGCAGCGTACACAGCCGCCAGCCTGCCCACCGTCCGGCGCGCAGTGGGCGAGCTCCGCGAGTCGCAGTGGGTGCGGCCGGTCGGCACGAACGCGTCCACGGGCGGGCGCCCCGCCAGGCTGTTCGGCCTGGATGGCTCGCTGTACATGATCCTCGGCATTCACATCGAGATCCCGACGGTCAACATCGTGCTGACGGCTCTCGACGGGACGGTTCTGGACGAGTACTACTACGATCCCGCAGGCGAGCTGCTGCCTGAGGCGGCAACCCAGGCGATCCTCAGCTACGCCAGGGAGATTCCGCGCCGGTTTCCGCAGCGCGTTCTGCTTGGGGCAGGCGTCGCCGTTCCCGGCTACATCGACGCGGAGGCAGGGCATATTCTGGTCGTGGGGCGCGTACCCGGTTGGGAGAACTACCCGGTACGCAGCCGGCTCGAAGCTGGCCTGAACGGTCTGCCAATCGTCATGGAGAACGACTTCGACTGCTGGGTCCGGGCAGAGACGTCAACCGTTGTGGGGCGTCCCGTGGACGACCTGATCTACTTGGGCGTGCTGGAAGGTGTCAAAGTCAGCATGCTGCTGAACGGCCAGATATACGGCGGGCCGTTCGGAAATGCCGGCCTGATCGGCCGCACCAGGCTTGCATCGTGTAGCGGGAGCGGCACCGATCTACAGCTCCATGACCTGGAAGAAACAGTCTCCATCGGCGGGCTGTGCCGCATCTTCGACCGCAGGCTGGCGGAGCAGCCAGAGCCGGATGAGACGCTGCTGCAGATCGCATCGATATCGGACCGGCGCGCGAAGGTGCGGGCGATTTTGAAGGCGGCTGACGAAGGCGAGCCGCTTTGCGCCGACATCATCCACCGCATGCTGCAGGACCTCTCGCTCGCGGTGTCTAACCTCATCTACATCCTGCAGCCGTCCCAGCTTGTGATAGGCGGCGTGCTGAGCAACATGCCGGCTGGTTTGCAGGCCGAGCTGGAAAGCGCGATCCGGAGCAGGCTGGTGCCGCTGCTCAGCAATCACCTGGTTCTGACATACGCCCGGACAGCCGGCCGCTACGCGGCAGCGATCGGCGCGGTGCACCTGTTCATGCAGCATTACACCACGCTGGATACCGCATTTGCAGAGCTTGCTTAGAGGACAAACTACTATGACTGTCTCCGCACCGGACACACAGCAGGTAGGCAGCAGGCCGGACGACGGCGCTGGCAAGATCGTCATCGACCATGTGACCAAGCGCTTCGAGAGCCAGCGCGACGGTGTGCGGGCAGTCGCACTGGAAGACATCAGCCTGGCTATCCGCAACAACGAATTCGTCTCGATTGTCGGGCGCAGCGGGTGCGGCAAGACGACGCTGCTCAACATGATCGCCGGACTGCTGCGACCCAGCTCGGGGACGATTCTCATCGACGGCCAACCCGTCACCGGCCCCGGTTCCAACCGCGGGATGGTCTTTCAGCACGCCTCGCTCTTTCCGTGGCTCACGGCGATTGAGAACATCGAGTTTGGGCCGCTCAATGCGGGCGTTCCGAAGGCCGAGCGCCGGCAGCAGGCACAGGAGCTCATCGAGCTGGTGCGCCTGGGCGGTTTCGAGAAGAAGTACCCGCGCGAGCTCTCCGGCGGCATGCAGCAGCGTGTTGCAATCGCCCGCGCGCTGGCGGTAGACCCCGACATCCTGCTGATGGACGAGCCGTTTGGGGCGCTTGACGAGCTCACCCGGTCGGAGATGCAGGAGGAGCTGCTGCGAATCTGGCAGGCACGGCGCAAGACGGTCGTCTTCGTGACACACAGCATCATGGAGGCGTTGTACCTGTCTGACCGTGTCGTCGTCCTGAGCCCCCACCCCGGCCGGCTGCGCACTCAGGTCCGCGTCGAGATACCCCGCCCGCGCCAGCGGTCATCGCAGGACTTTCTGCAGCTCTATGAGGTAATCCAAGATGCAATCCTCTAAGAGTCTCAGGCAAACGACCGAAGCCGAGCAGCGCCCTACCCCACGCCTCGTCCTGCCCGACTGGGCGATTGGCATTCTAACAATCGCTGTCCTGCTGGCGCTTTGGGAGCTCGCATCGCGGTTTGGCTGGCTGGTGCCCTATCGCTTCCCGCCGCCCTCGAAGCTTGCCGCAGCCTTTGGTGCGCTCGCGGTGGATGGTTTCCCGCGCGGTGTGACGGTGGTATCACACATCCAGGCGACCATCCTGCGGATCCTCAAGGGCTACGCGCTGGCAACGGCGCTGGCCATCCCGGTGGGCCTCATCATCGGCACCAGCCCGCTCCTGGAGCGCATGTCGCATCCAGTCATCACGTTCGCGCGTTCTGTCGCCACCATCAGCCTGCTGCCGCTGGCAGTGGCGTGGTTTGGCGTGGGCGAGCTCAGCCGGGTGCTGCTGATCACGTACGGCTGCTTCTGGGTCATTCTGACGAATGTGATCCACGGGGTGAAGACGGTCGATCCCCGTCTGGTGCAGGCAGCAGAGACGCTGGGCGCTTCCCGCTCGCAGATATTCTCCCGCGTGGTGCTCCCGGCGAGCCTGCCGCGCATTTTCGCCGGCATGAAGATTGCGCTGGGCCTGGCCTTCCTCGTCATCGTCGCCGTCGAGATGATCGGCACGATCAAAGGTCTGGGCGCGCTGCTCATGGAGTCGCGCAACTACTACAAAACGGACACCACGATGGTCGGCATGCTGCTGATTGCGGTGTTCGGTTTTGTGCTCGCCAAGGGGCTGGACTGGCTGGAGCGGCTGCTGCTGCCCTGGGCGATAGGGCTGGAGGAGGTGGAGCGATGAGAGCACGGACCTTAAATCCGGGGCTGTGGGCATCGTGGATCGGGGTCATCGCCGTACTGCTCATCTGGCAGGCCATTACGGCATTCAGGCTCATCAACCCCGCCATCTTCCCCGGGCCGGTGCAGGTCTTGAACGCCGCCCTGACCCGGGTGCCGCTCGACGAGCTGCTGGCTCATGTCGGCGCCAGCCTGACACGTGTGGCGCTGGGTTTTGCTATCGGCGGCGGGCTTGGCATCGTGCTTGGGATCACCTCCGGCTGGTACCGCTGGCTCGGCAAGATCCTCTGGTCGCCAATTGAGATCCTGCGCCCGATCCCGCCCCTGGCATGGATCCCACTCGCCCTGCTCTGGTTTGGCCTCGGCGAGTCGTCCAAGGTCTTCATCATCTCGCTCGGGGCGTTCTTCCCCGTTCTCACAAACACATATAAGGGCATGGTCAGCATCGACCCGGCCCTGCTGCGCGTCGCGCAGACGATGGGCCTGCGCGGTCTGCGCCTGCTTGCCCGCGTGGCGCTGCCCGCCGCGCTGCCCGACATTGCGACCGGCATCCGGATCGGCTGGAGCCTGAGCTTCGGCTCGCTCGTGGCAGCCGAGATCCTCGCCGCGAGTGAAGGGCTGGGTTATCTCATCATGCACGCCCGCGAATTAGGTGAGATCAGCGTGATCGTCTATGGCATCATCCTGATCGGGCTGCTGAATCTCCTCACCGATTACCTGATCAACGAGCTCATCCTCAGACGGCAGCTTCGCTGGCACTTTGGCGACTAAGCGGCCTGGCGAGACGAGGCAGCATACTCATGAAAGAGAAGGGGGTGATGGCAGGGCAAGATAGGCTCGAATGCTAGGTCGATACTCTAGTCTGTAAACGAGCAGCATCAGCGATGGTCTTACTCAAGAGGAAGCAGGCGGAAGGTTGATTGGTACCGGTCGCTGCTTCCCGGCAAGCGCAAACGCCTGGCATGGCCTGCGCTTTCGTAATCAGGGGAGGTAGAAATGCGTTCGTTGAGACTGGCAATACTTGTTCTCGCCGTCATCGCCCTGCTGATGGCGGCCTGCCAGCCCGCTCCGACAGAGGAGCCGGCTGTTGAGGAGCCTGCTGTCGAAGAACCGGCGGAGGAACCGGCAGCAGAGGAACCCGCGCAGGAAGAACCCGCGGAAGAACCGGTGGAAGAAGAGGAACCGGCTGAAGAGGAGCCAGCCGAGGAAGAAGCGACCGAGGAGCCAGCGGCTGAAGAGGGTGCCACGGCTGATATCAACGTGCAGGAGATCTGCGGCGTTCCCGAGATCACCGATATCGGGCTGGGCTTCGGTCTGGACGCTGTCTTCGCCCCGCACATGGTAGCGATTGAGCACGGTTACTTCGAGGAGGCGGGCTTCACGTCCGTCGAGACGCCGTCGTTCACGGCCGGCGCGCTCGCCGGCGAGGCGCTCGCCGCAGGCGAGATCCACCTGTGGACGCCGGGCAACGTGCCACCCATCAGCATGCGCCACAATGGGATGCCGATCGTGTTCACCGGCGTCAACACTGAAGCCTACATCGAGGCATTTGTCGCCCGCGCAGACGCGAACATCGAGCAGCCCGAAGACCTGTATAACATCCGCATCGGCCTGCTCGAAGGCTCGACGGCTTCGGCTGTGCTGGAGAACATCGCCGAGCAGTATGATCTTGATGTCACCCAGATGCAGGTCGTCAACCTGCCGCCGCCCGAGCAGTTTACGTCGCTCGTAAACAACGACATCCAGGCGATGATCGTCTGGCACCCGTGGATCTACATGGCCGAGCACGAAGAGGGCCTGGAGGTTGAGGTCCTGCATGACGGCACCACCTCCTTCTTCCCCTGGGATGACGGCTCGGAATGGCAGAGCAGCTTTACAATATCCGCACTGGCCATGTCGGAGGACTTCATCCGGGAGAGCCCCAACGCAGCCTGCGGCATCATGATGAGCATCCTGCGGGGGCAGGAGTACGTGCGTGACGAGGCCAACTTCGACGAGGTGGTCCAGCTCGTCGCCGAGTGGAACGATCAGGATGTCGCGGTGGTGGAAGACGCTTTCCCCGACTACCCGTTCGACCCGACGGTCGATGAGAACTACGTGCGCGACCAGACCGAATACACGACCTTCCTCTTCGACGCGGGTCGCATCAGCGAGCAGATAGACCCGATGGAGTACACGTACACCGGCTTCCTGGAGATGTACAATCCGGACTACGTGGTGGTCGAGGGCGGTTGGCAGCCGTAACGGTTGGCAGCCCTAAACTGGCGAAGACACCCGGTATGACCGGGTCGCCTTCAGAACTCTCCAGCCGTGCAGGGGCGGTTTCGCCCGTCCCTGCATGGCTGCGAACTCCATCTAGCAACCGACAACCTGCCAGGTAGGGAGGCCATGGGAGAAACACGCCCCAAAGTGGGCATGATAGGTGCCGGCTTCATCAGCGACTACCACATCCAGGGGCTGCAGGCCGCCGGGGCGGAAGTGGCGGCCATCGCCAGCCTGGCCGGCGACACGGCGCGGGCGAAGGCGGCGCAGTTCGGCATCGCCAGCCACACCGCAGACTACCGCGAGATCCTAGGCAACCCCGAGATCGACGCGGTCGTGATCGCGACACCGGACTTTACCCACCGCGACATCGCCGTCGAGGCGGCAGAGGCGGGCAAGCCCGTGCTGCTGCAGAAGCCGATGGCGCGCACCTCGCAGGAGTGTCGCGATATTATCGCGGCTGCGGAACAACACGACGTGCCGCTCTAC
Organism: uncultured Anaerolineae bacterium; assembly: GCA_964506005.1. GTDB lineage: Bacteria > Chloroflexota > Anaerolineae > Aggregatilineales > UBA3940 > UBA3940. The sequence goes on from CAZDLX010000113.1 coordinate 8,722, forward strand.
GTGAGCTTCATGCACCGCTACTTTGAAGAGGTGTCGAAGGCACAGGAGCTGCTCGCCCAGAATGCGCTCGGGCAGGTGCTTTCGATCCGTATGCGGAATGCGACCCCCGGCGCGTTCTGGGCGGCGTGGTTCTTCGACAAGGAAAACGTGGGCGGCGGGGTACATATGCAGCTCGGCGTACACGGCATCGACCTGCTGCGCTACCTGTTCGGCGAGATCGAGGCGGTACGGGCCACGACCGCACTCGTGAAGCCGGAGCGGACTCTGGCTGACGGCACGGTTGTCCGGCCTAACAGCGAAGACCTGGTGTTTGCAACCTATCGCTTTGCATCCGGCGTGCTGGCCACCCATGAGAGCGCGTACAACGAGGTCGCCGGGACCGATCGCTTCCGTATGGAGATCTACGGGGACAAGGGCACGGCCTGGCTGCGCTCTGAGCGCGGCCTGTTCGCTGTGTATGCACCCGAGTACCTGGGACAGGAAGGCTGGTTCGTGCCGCGGCTGGCCGCTTCCGCTGAAGGCCTCCGGCAGCATGCACATTTTCTGGCGATGGTCGCTGGCGATGCACCGCCGGACACCTCGGCACGTGACGGTCTCGCTACCCTGCTCGTCGCCGAAGCGGTGTACAGGTCGGCTGAGTCAGGTAGCTGGGAGGAGGTTGTGTGGCCATGACAGAGCCGGTGCGCTTCGGCATTCTGAGCTTCGCACACTACCACGCCAACTTCTGGTCGCAGGCTCTCAACGAGTCGCCGGATGCCGAGCTTGTCGGCATCTGGGATGACGACGCCGCGCGCGGCAGGGACGCCGCCGACAAGTACGGCACCCACTTCTTCGCCGACCGCGCCGAGCTTCTCGCCGAGTGTGGCGCCGTGGGGATCACGTCGGAGACGGTCTATCACGCCGACCTCGTGGAAGAGGCTGCAGGCGCGGGGCGCGACATCCTGCTTGAGAAGCCCATGGCTGCCAGCCTGGAGCACTGCCGGCGCATCCGTGACGCCGTGCAGAGCGCGGGCGTCCGGTTCCAGCAGAACTTCCCCAAGCGCTACGATCCGATCAACCACGAGCTGGCCGGCCTGGTACACGGGGGCGAGCTGAGCCGCGTTGCCGTAGTCCGGATACGCCATGCCAACTACCATCTGCTTGAGCTGGGGCACTCCGCCGCCGGCATGTGGTTCGGCGATCCCTCGCTGGCGGGAGGCGGCTCGCTGCTTGACGAGGGCATCCACGCCGCCGACCTGCTGGTGTGGCTGCTGGGCCTGCCGGTGGAGGCCAGCGCATTCACCTCGGATCACGCGCTTGGCCTGCCGCTTGAGGACAGCGCGCTCGCGATCTTCCGCTATGCGGACGGGGTGCTCGCGGAGATCGTCGCGAGCGGCACGATGCTCGCCGCCGAGGAGTCCATCGAGGTCTACGGGACGGGCGGCACGGCCATCATCAGCGGCGTGGACCTCGCCTCGCGGGACTTCACCCGCAGCCCGCACCTCAAAGTCTACAGGCGCGGAGAGGAGCGCGGCGAGTGGCGCGGGCCCGAGACGGTCCCGTTCTTCAAGCAGGGGAACTTCCACCAGCAGGGCGTGCTGCACTTCATCCGGGTGCTGCAGGGGCAGGCCGAGCCGGTCGTCACGCTTGAGGACGGTTGGAAGTCGGTGGCCATGATCCAGGCCAGCTACCAGTCAGCCCAGACCGGGCAAACACAGCCCATCTGCCAGTCTCTGGACGACGTGTAGTGGGCAGAGACAGCGCCATGACAGGGTACGAGGGGCTCCAGCCGTACTACGGCGACATCCACAACCACTGTGCGGTTGGCTACGGGCACGGCTCTATCGAAGAGGCGTTCCAGAACGCCCGCCTGCAGCTCGACTTCGCCAGCGTGACCGTTCACGCGCACTGGCCCGACATCCCGACCGGTGACGAACGCCTGCATGATGTCGTCGAGTACCACGTGCGCGGCTTTCGGCGGACCCGCGAGCTGTGGCAGCACGTGCAGCAGGTGGTCGAAGCCAACAACGTGCCCGGCGAGTTTGTGACGTTCCCCGGCTTTGAGTGGCACTCCTGCGAGTACGGCGACCACAACGTGTACTTCAAGCGCGCTGGCGGCGAGGTGATCCGCGCAGCCAGCCTTGAGGAGATGCGCGAGCGCCTGCGCGAATACGCCAGGCAGGGCATCGAGTGCTTTCTGATTCCGCATCACATCGGCTACAAGCAGGGCTACCGCGGCATCAACTGGGACGCCTTTACGCCCGAGTTCAGCCCCGTCGTCGAGATCGTCTCAATGCACGGCGGCTCCGAAGGCCCCGACACCCCCCGGCCCTACCTGCACACGATGGGCCCCCTCGACTGGCGAAGCTCCTACCAGTACGGCCTCGAACAGGGGCACGTCGCCGGCGTGATGGGCTCGACCGACCATCACAGCGCACACCCCGGCAGCTACGGGCATGGGCGGCTGGCGGTGTGGGCCCGCGAGCTCACGCGCGACGGAATCTGGGAGGCGATTGCCGCCCGCCGCACCGTGGCGCTGACGGGAGACCGCATCGCCCTCGCGTTCTCGCTCAACGGCGCGCCGCTCGGCTCCGTGCTTCCTGCCTCGCCGGAGCGACACCTTGAGGTGGCGGTTGAGGGCGGGGCGGCGCTCGACACCGTCGAAGTGCTGCGAAACAATCGCGTGATTCACCGGTGGGACGGAGTACCGGCGCCACAAGCTGAGCCGTCCGAGCCGGTCAGAGTCTGCCTGGAGGTCGGATGGGGAGAGAAAGACGTCAACGTCGACTGGCAGGTCGAGCTTGAAGTGCAGGGTGGCCGCCTGCTGGGCGTCGAGCCGCGCTTCCGCGGGCACGAGATCGTCGCGCCGGCGGCGAGCAGCGAGGAGGAGTACGCCTTCAGCGCCTGGAAGCGCACTGCCGCGAACGCCATCAGCTTCGAGACGCGAACGTGGGGCAACCCGACCACCTCCACGTCGAGCACCCAGGGCATGTGTCTGGACATCCAGGGCACCGAGAACACGGTCCTCGCAGCATCGGCCAATGGCAGCCGTTTTATGGTGGCACTTAGCGAGCTGCGCTGCGGACCTCGTGTTGAGTACCTCGGCGGCTTTCTCACTCCT
>CAZDLX010000114.1:0-11765 GCA_964506005.1 uncultured Anaerolineae bacterium
AGGGCTTGACGAAGCTGATCAGCGCGCCGGTCTCGTAGCGCAGCTTGCGCAGGATGGGGTCGATGACCTTGACGTTCGAGCCGTGCCCGTTCACGAAGATGATGCGGTTGAAGCCGTGGTGGATCAGGCTGCGGCCTACGTCGTGGATGAGGTTGAGCAGCGTGGTGCTGCGCAGTGTGATCGTGCCGCGCCCGTTGCCGGGCTCGTGCATGTGCTGCGGCGAGTAGCCCGTCCAGATGGCGGGTGTGTGCAGCACGCCGATCATCTCGGCAACGCGGGTCGCGATCTCCCAGGCCGTGACGGTGTCGGTGTAGAGCGGCAGGTGCGGCCCGTGCTGCTCAAGCGAGGCCATCGGGACGAGGACGGTGTCCTTCTCCTCAAGATAGGCCTTGATGTCCACGTAAGTCAGGTCGCCGATGTCCCACGAGATGAACTTCTTGCGAAATTCCTCGTCGCCGTTCGTCAGATGCGGGACGTCGCGATACTTGGGGCCAGGGTTGAGCATCAGGTTCGCTCCTTCTTCATGAGATCGATGAACAATTCGGCCACCTCGACGCCGAAGGCCGGGTCGTTGACGTGGCGTTCGAAGGTGTGTACGGGGATGTCCGCGCGGATGCCGTCGCACAGCGCCTTGAGGAAGGCGGCGTCGGCTTCGGGGTTCCAGAACGGCCCGCCCGGCACGTTGGGGATGGACAGGCCCTGCGTCGGCACGGCGATGCAGACGGGGCCCTTCGCCTCGTTCAGCCGCTCGCAGAACAGCTCGCCGAGCGCGATCATCTCCTCATGGCTGGCCCGGACGAGCGTGTACTCCGGGTTGTGGTCGTAGACCGGGCGGTCGCGCAGCGCGTCGGGAATGCCGCCCGCGTGGAACACCGAGAAGTCGATGCAGCCCGGCACGATGACCTGCGGCAGGCCGAGCAGGCCGCAGCGGCGCAGGCGGTCGGGGCCGCCGTCGTGGATGCCGCCCACCATCGGGTCGTAGGTCTCGTTGGTGGTGTAGTCGATAATGCCGGCGAACTGGCCCGCCTCGGCAAGCTCTTCCATCGCCGGGCCGCCAGCGCCATTGGAGTGGAAGATCACCGCCTCGTACCCGGCTTGCTCCAGACGCTCCTTCAGCGCCATGACGGCTCTCGTCGTGTTGCCGAGCATCGTCACGGCGACGTACTGCTTGCCCTCCTCAGGCTCGGCGAGCGCGTGCCCGTGTTCGGCGAGACCCTTGACCGCCGCTGCGACGTTGTCAAAGATGGTCGTGGCAATCGGGTTGAGGCCCAGAATATCGACGATGGAGTGCACGACGATGATGTCGCTGGTGCCGACGAGCGGCTCAAAGTAGTGCTTGCCGGAGGCAATCGGCGAGACGAGCACTTTCGGCACGCCGACGGGCAGCACCATCATGCAGGCCGCGCCCATCACCGCGCCTTCCGCGCCGCCCATGCTCACAATGGCGTCGAGCTTGCCCTCGCCGTAGAGCTCGGTGACGAGCTTCCTGAGCGCGGTACGCATCTGCTCGACGGCTTTGCCCCGGCTGCCCGCGTTCTGCATGGCCTCGATGGTCGTGCCGGCGTAGGTGGCGGCCTCCGCGTGGGAGATGTCCGGCACGATGCCGACCGGCTCGCCGAGGATGCCCGAGTCGATCACGGTGGTGCTCAGGCCGAGATCGCGGATGCGGTCGCGCAGGTAGGCGATCTCGGGGCCTTTGGTGTCCAGCGTGCCGACGATGACGACGTTCTTTGGCATGGGTGAGCGTCTCCCGCATACTGACCCCACCCCCCCCCGGCCCCCTCCCCGCTTGCAGGGAGGGGGTGCTGCGTGTCTATACCGGGGGTGTGAGGTCTATCCTACTTGATGAGCGGCAGCAGGGTGTCGGCGCAGGCCTTCACCTGGCTGCTGTAGAACTCCTCGGTCAGGAAGCTGGAACCATGGTCGACGATGAACTTTTTCTGTTCTTCGCTGATGTCCAGCTTGCTGAGGTCGGTCTCGACCATCTCGGGGTACGGGTTGGCCGGGGTGCGGTCGACCGGCGCGACGAACTCGACGGTGAGCGCGCCGTCGTAGCCGATCTCCTTGAGCGTGTTGACGAGCTTCGGCCAGTCCCAGTTGCCCCAGCCGCAGGCAAACCGGTTGGTGTCCGCCACGTGGAAGTCGTACAGGCGGCTGCCCACCGAGCGGATCGCCTCGAAGGGATCGACCTCTTCTATGTTGATGTGGAAGGCATCGAGGCAGACGCCGCACTCGGGGCTGGTGGCTTCGGCGAGCGCCATCGCCTGGTTGGCGCGGCTCACGAAGTAGGTTTCGAAGCGGTTGATCGGCTCGATGGCGATGCGGACGCCCTCCTGCTTGCTCCAGGCGTCGATCTCCTTCATGCTCTCGACCGCGTTCTGCCACTCCTCCTCGGGGGTCGCATCGGCGTTGACCTTGCCGACGGTCGCCGGGACGATGGTGACAAGCTCGCCGTCCATCTCCTTGACCATCGTGATCACGTCTTTGACGTACTGGATGGTGTGCTCGCGCACGGCCTGGTCGGGCGAGGGCAGGTGCAGCCCCTCGAACATCAGGGTGACAGCGCCCCAGCAGCGCAGGCCGTTCTCGTCGAGCAGCGCCTTGACTTCCTTCGTGTCATAGCGCTTCGGCTCGCCGCCGATCTCGATACTCTCGTAGCCGTACTTGGCCAACCGCCGGATGGTCGTCTCAATCGGCTCGGCCCTCATCCAGTTGTGCATTGACAGATGCATGGTGTCCTCCTGCTACATACTAGAAGAAAAAGTAAACAGTCTACAAAAGCTCCCTACGTGGCGAGCGTCCTGCCCGTGTGCCTAGCGCGCAAGCTGCCGGGCGAGCAGCTCGTACAGCCCGACGACCTCGACGCCGTACTCGCCCGCGTAGCGGCTGAGGTGGTGCAGCGTGCCGGCGTCCTCGGTAATCACGACCTCCGCGCCGTGCGACTTTGCGTCCGCCAGCCGGGAGCGGGTCAGCGCCTCGGCGATGTCGGGCTTGGTGAACTGGAGTGCGTTGCTGCCGGCCGGGTGGGCGCGGTTGCACCGCCACAGCAGCTCGACACGCTCGCCGGGCATGACGGCATCGACGAGGCGGCGCGGGATGTCGTGCCGCGCCGCGACGCGCACCGCCAGTGTCGGGTCGACGTAGGCGTAAGGGCGGTCATCCCCGGCGCGGTTGAAGTGCAGCCTGCCCTCGGCGAGTGCCGCGTCCAGCAGCGTGACGAGCTCGACGAGCGCGAGGTCCTCAGGCCACTCGATGCCGAGCCGCTCGGCCCAGAGCTGGCCGAACGTGAAGTAGTCGCCCGGCGACAGCACGATCACGCGGGCGCCGCCCGCCCGCCGGATGTCGTCGAGGTTGGCGTGGGCAAGCTGGCGCGCCGTCTCAGGGAAGCCGAGCGAGCTGGCGAGGTAGCCGCTCGACCGCCCGTAGCCGGCCTGCACCGGCTCGATGCCAAGCGCGGCCGCAAGCTCCAGCGCGGCGCTGAGTGCCTCGGGCCACAGGTAGGGCGCGTCGTCCCCGGCGTAGAGCACGTTGGCGCTCTGGCCCTCGACGGCGCGGGGCGCTTCCTCGCGATACGGCGTGCCGTAGGTGCGCAGCGCCTCGTCGATCTGGTAGGCGACGGGCGGGGCCAGACCGCGCTCGGCAACCTGCGCGCGGGCGGCGGCGATGGCCTCGGGCAGCGGCTGGTCGGTCACGCAGTTGGCGCGGGAGTTGCCGTTGTCGGCGGCGCTGTAGAGCGCATCGACCGTGTCCTCGTTCCACTCGATCAGCCCGCGCCGCTCGGAGGCGATGAGCAGCCCCCAGCCGTGCGGCGAGAGCGTCTCGCGGTGGGTCACCCGCTCGACCGGCGCGACGTGCCGGCACATCAGGCAGTAGCGGCAGTTGTCAGTCGTCAGGATTACGTCCTCGATCATGGTGTGGCGTCCTTCAGCTGTCACGGGTGGCCTGCCTTAAAACCCGGTCTTGCCGGGGTTCATGATGTGGTTGGGGTCGATGCAGTCCTTGAGGCGGAGCAGGAACGGCCAGGCGTCGTGGAACTGGCGGCGCATGTAGCGGCCCAGCTTCACGCCGACGCCGTGGTGCTCGTTGATCATGCCGCCGTTCGCGATGGCGGCGTCCATCGCGGCGTGCCACACGCGGTTGTGCAGGCGCAGCGCCTCCTCGGCGTCCTGCGGCGGCTCCTCGATGATAAAGCGGGAGTAGAGCATCACACCCCAGTGGAACCAGTGCGAGAAGTGCCCGATCCACTTGATGTCCCACTCTTTGAAGCCGCCCTCGACCGCCTCTTTGATGCCGTAGTACACGTCCTGGATCTTGTCGTAGGTGGTCACCGTCTCGGTGGTGCCGTACATCCAGGGCAGCTTGAGGTTGATCGGCGGGTAGTAGAAGTCGTAGCGGTGGTTGTACCACTTCTCGCCGGGCTCGCGGCCCAGGTCCTGCGCGCCGAGCTCCAGGCAGATGTCCATCGACTTCTGCTCCTGCAGCGCGGCGATGTCGGGGTCGCCGTCGAAGCCCATGACCATGTACGAGCCGTCGAATTCGTAGCCGAGGATCTTCTTCACACGGGAGCGCGTCGAGTTCTCGTCGTAGAGCCGGATCACGAACGGGTCGAGGCGGCGCGTCATAATGCGGCGGCCCGCTTCGAGCGCGGCGTTCATGTCCTTAAACAGCACGGCGCGCATGTAGCGGGCTTCGGGCAGGTAGTCGAGCTGCACCGTCGCCTCGGTGATCACGCCGAAGGTGCCCTCCGCGCCGAGGAACAGCCGGAACCAGTCCGGCCCGGAGGCGTGCTGCGGCACGGGCGCGGTGCGGATGATCTCGCCGGAGGGCAGCACGATCTGCATGCTGAGGACGAGGTCTTCGGCCTTGCCGTACTTGGTGCTCATCGTGCCGGTGCCGCGCGGGGCGAGCGCGCCGCCGAGCGTGGCGCAGTTGCTGGAGGCGGCATAGTGCGGGAACATCAGCCCCTTGTCGTTGACCGCCCACTCAAGCTCCTGGATGTTGATGCCCGCCTGCGCGGTGGCGGTCAGCGAGACGTCGTCGATGCGGATGATCTTGTTCATGCGCTTGGTGTCGAGCAGGATGCCGCCGAACATCGGCAGCGCGCCGCCCTGCGTGCCCGAGCCGCCGCCCCAGGGCACGATGGGGATGCGGTACTTGTTGGCGACGAACATCAGCTCGGAGACGTGCTCGGGCGAGGCGGGGTGCACGATGAAGTCGGGCGGCATGAGCGGCTTGCCGCGGTCGAGCCACATCTGCGGCATCCACGACCAGTCGGTCGAGTAGACGAGCTTGTCGCTCTCGCGCATCGACACGAAATCCTCGCCGACGATCTCCGCCAGCTCGGTGCGGATCATCTCTCTCTGGAAGTGCGCACGGTCCATAACAGGTGGACTCCTCTACGTGATGATGTTCTGTGCTTGATGTACTGGCGTCTTGGTCAACGTATGCCTTCAATATTCGGTTTGACCCCATCCCCAACCCCTTCCCCGCCGGCATGGAGGGGATGGGCTCTCTGCGACAATGTCGCAGGGAGGCCAGGGGTGGGGTTCTAACCCCGGTCACATGCCGATCAGCCCGTCAGCGCGGTGAGGATCAGCCAGTCGAGTTCTTCATAGTCGCGGCTCTCGCGCAGCGCCTGTATCTGGCCCCGGTCGAGCGAGCGGGCGATCTCCACGAGGCGCAGGAAGAGCTGCAGGCTGTTGCGCAGGTGCAGCGTGGCGGCCTCGGCGGGCTGGGTGCGGATGGCCTTCACGTCCATGCCGACCATGCCCTTTGAGGCGTAGGCGTTGTCCTCCAGCACGAGCACCTGGTCGAGCGCGCGGCGCAGGTTGACCGAGCCGAACGAGCGGTCCTGGTCGAACTTCAGGCCGTTCTGGTCGTTCAGGTGGATGCTGTACAGCTTGTCGAAGGCCAGCGCGAAGCCCATCTCGTCGGCGGGGTCCAGCCCGGCGAGGATGGCGTGCGCCGACTCGACCACGCAGCCAACGCGGGCCGGGTCGTGCGAGCGGAAGGCCAGCGCGAGCGCGTGCCCGATGGTCGGCACATAGGCCAGGTCCATCGGCTCGTTGGGCTTGGGCTCGATGGCGATGCGGATCTCAGGGTCGTAGTCGAGAATCCGGTCCACCGCGTCGAGCAGGTGGTGGGTGGCCTCGACCGGGTCCTTGGCCTCGCGCATGTAGGTGCCCTCGCGGGCCAGCCACAGCACCATGAGGTTGGTGCCCATCTCGCGGGCGATGTCCGCCGCTCGTTTTGCGCGGTCGAGGGCGTAGCGGCGCTGCTCCGGGTTGTTCGAGGTGAACGCGCCGTCGATGGTGTTGGGGTGCTCCCACAGGCGCGGCGCGACGAACTCCGCGACCAGCCCGTTGTCCTCCAGCATCTGGCGCATCTCGCGGGCCTGCCGCCGGATCTGCTCCGGCGAGAGGTCGTCGAGGCCCGGCACGGCGTCGTCGTCGTGGAACTGCATCGCGTCGTAGCCGAGGTCTTTCAGCGCGGCCAGCTTCTCGTCGAAGGGCACCGTCGGGCGCACCGTTGGGCCGAATGGGTCCGCGCCCTCGTGGATGTTCCAGGGGCCAAACGAGAAGCGGTATCCGTATTTCTCCATGCGTCGTCTCTCCGTGTGGCTGGTGGACCTCACCCCGAGCACAGCTTTCAAAGCGAGTGTCGCAAGGCGTTAAGGTCTGTCCCGTAAAAAGCTCAGGTTCATGTTCTGGGCTGAAATCGAGTTAATGTGTCACACATTAATGTGTCACACGCTTACCGTCTGCCCGGTGCGCTGGGACTCGAGCGCCGCTGTGAACAGGTCGTGGCTTAGGGCGGCTTCCTCCGGCGTGGCGCAGGTGAAGGGCTGGCTCATCGCGCCCCGCCCGTGCTCAAGCTCGTCGAGGAAGGCGGCCCACATCTGCAGCATGGCGTCGGTGAAGCCGAACTCGAAGATGCCGCCGGTGATCGCCGGGTAGGCGGACTTATAGCCGATGTCCTGCTCGCGCCAGGCCTGCGGCTTGCCGCGCTCGTAGGGCATGGTACGCAGCGTGCGCGGCTGCTTGGTCGAGAACTCGGCGCTGAACTCGGTGCCCAGCACGCGGATGCGCCAGGTGTCCATCTCGCCGGGGGCGATGCGCTTGGTCGTGAGCACCATTGGGAACGTCTGGCCGTCGGCGGACTGCGCCTCGGTGGCCAGAATGGCATTGTCCCACGTCTCGCAGGCGACCAACTCGCCGCCGGGGCCGGGCCGCTCGGCGACGATGTTCGAGAGCAGCGCGCGGACGTTCTGCGGGCGCCAGCCGGCGCGGAACGGGATGTGCACGACGTGTAGGCCGAGGTCGCCCATGCAGCCGTACTCGCCGTTCGTCTCGATGCGGCGCTTCCAGTTGATCGGCTTCTGCGGGTCGAGGTCGCTGGAGTGCCAGAAGTCCGCCTGCACGTCTACGATGCGCCCGAAGCGCCCTTCCAGCGCCCAGCGCGCGATCTGGTACGCGCCGGGGTAGAACGGGAACTCCGACGAGACGCGCACCAGCACGCCGGGGTTGGCCGCGATGGCCGCGTTGATGGCCCGGTTGGCCGGGCGGTCGATGCCGAAGGGCTTCTCGCCGAGCAGGTCCTTGCCCGCCTGGATAATGTCCACGACGAGCTGTTCGTGCAGGTTGTGCGGCACCGCGCAGTACACCGCCTCGACGTTCGGGGCGGCGAGCAGCTCGCGGTAGTCCGTCGTGGCGAGGCTCACCGTGCCGAGGTTCGACGTGAACCAGTCCATCATCGCCGGGTTGACATCGCACACGGCGGTGATGCGCGGCGCGACGGGGAACGGGCGGCCCGTCGCCGGGTCGGCGAGGTGCAGCCAGCGCGCGGCGGCGCTGGCGAACTCGCGCCCCATCAGCCCGCAGCCGATAATGCCGAAGTTGACGACCCTCTGTGCCAAACGTGCCTCCGACCCCACCCCCGTCCCCTCACCCCGGCACGCAACGCGTACTGGCAGGGAGGGGGTGGGAAGGGCTATTCAGTAGTCTGCATGTGTTCTGTGATAACTGCGTCCATCGCGCGGAACTCGGCGGCGAGGGCCGGGTAGAGCGCGCGGTAGCGCTCGTAATAAGCCGGGTACACTGCCGCCGCCTCTGGGTTAGGATCGGTGCAGCCGGTGATCTTGACGACCGACTCCGCCGCCGAGACGACATCCTCGTACATCCCCGCGCCGACGCCCGCCAGCAGCGCCGCGCCGAAGGCCGCGCCCTCCGTCGTGTTCACGGTGACAAGCTCGACGCCGAGCACGTCCGCGATGATCTGCCGCCAGACGGGGCTCTTCGCGCCGCCGCCGGAGATCCGCACCTGCCGGATGTCGCCCAGCCCGGCCTGCTGGATCAGCGTGAAAGAGTCCTTGATGCCGAAGGCGACGCCCTCCAGCACGGCGCGGGTGAGGTGCGGGCGGGTGTGGCGCACCGTCAGCCCGACCCACGCACCGCGCGCCAGTGGGTCGGGGTGGGGGGTGCGCTCGCCGGTCAGGTAGGGCAGGAACAGCAGACCCTCGCTGCCGGGCGCGACGCCCTCCGCCTCGGCGGTCAGCTCGTCGAAGCCAACGCCGGGCGCGAGCGTGTCGCGGTACCACTGCAGGCTGCCCGCTGCGCTGAGCATCACGCCCATGAAGTGCCAGCGGCCCGGCACGGCGTGGCAGAAAGCGTGCAGCCGGCCCTCGGGCTCGATGAGCGGCTCGGGCGTGGTGGCGAACACGACGCCCGACGTGCCCAGCGCCAGCCCGACGATGCCGGGCTCGACCGCGCCGACGCCGGTAGCCCCGGCGGCCTGGTCGCCGCCGCCGCCCACGACGGGCGTGCCCGCCGCCAGCCCCGTCTCGGCGGCGGCTTCGGCGCTGACGACGCCGGTGATCTCCGGCCCCTCGAAGGTGGGCGGCAGCCAGTCGCGGGGGATGTCGAGCGCGTCGAGCATCTCGTCCGACCACGTGCGCTCGCGCAGGTCAAACAGGATGGTGCCCGCGCCGCCTGCGCGGTCCATGGCGTACTCGCCGGTCAGCCGGAAGCGGATGTAGTCCTTCGGCAGCAGAACGTGCCGCGCCTTCGCGTAGACATCCGGCTCGTGCTGCTGCACCCACAGGATTTTCGGCGCGGTGAAGCCCGCCAGCGCGTCGTTGCCGGTAATCTGGATCAGACGCTCGCGGCCCACGCGCTCGCGGATCTCGTCACACTGCGGGCCGGTGCGCTGGTCGTTCCACAGGATCGCCGGGCGCAGCACCTCTCCGTGCCCGTCGAGCAGGACGAGGCCGTGCATCTGGCCTGTCAGGCCGATAGCGGCGATGGCGGAGCCATCCACGCCCGCGCTGGCCAGCGCCTCGCGGATGCTGCGGCTCATGCCCGCCCACCAGTCACGCGGGTCCTGCTCGGACCACAGCGGGCGCGGCGCGGAGAGCGTCAGCGGCGTGGTGGCGCTGCTGATCACGTCGCCCTGAGAGTCCACGATCAGCGCCTTGGCCCCGGTCGTGGAGACGTCGAGGCCCAAGAGCAGTTTGTCAGTGGGCATGGGGTGTATTCCTCCTGAGGGTCATGACCCCACCCCCCGACCCCCTCCCCGCAAGCAGGGAGGGGGAGACGGGTTCGTGTCAGTTCTTAGCGCACGCCGAGCAGCAGGTCGACGGTGAGCTGGTCGAGGCGCTCATAGGGCAGGCCCCGCGCGCCGAGCGCGGCGCGGTCGAACGCATATGCCTTGAGCTGCTGCGCCCGCTCGGCGCTGTACGCGCCCAGCATGGAGCCAACGCCGTCCGGGTCGGCGTTCACGTCGCGCAGAATGGCCTGGATCTCGGCGTCCTCATTCCACTGGCGGGCCTTCTCTTTCAGGATCAGATAAGTCCGCATGCAGCCGCGGGCGAAGTCCTTGACACCCTCGTAATCCTCGGTGCGGTAGGCGTGGGCGTCGAAGTGGCGGCTGCCATCATAGCCGACGTCCTCCAGGAACTTGACGAGGAAGAAGGCGCTCTTGAGATTGACCGCCCCGAAGCGGAAGTCCTGGTCGTAGCGGCCAAACGACTGGTCGTTGAGATCGATGTGGAACAGCTTGCCGGCATCCCACGCCTGCCCGACGTGGTGCACGAAGTTCAGTCCGGCCATGTGCTCGTGGGCGACCTCGGGGTTCACGCCGACCATCTCGGGGTGGTCGAGGGTGGCAATGAAGCCGAGCATCGCGCCGGTTGTGGAGAGATACATGTCGCCGCGCGGCTCGTTGGGCTTGGCCTCCAGCGCGAACTTGAGGTCGTAGCCCTGGTCGATGGCGTACTCGCACAGGAAGTTCATCGCCTCGCGCATGCGCTTCATGCTCTCGCAGGGGTCTTTGCTGGCGTCGGTTTCGGTGCCCTCACGCCCGCCCCAGAACACGTAGATCTTCGCGCCGAGCTCCACGCCGAGATCCATCGCGTTCATGGTCTTCTGCAGGGCGTAGGCGCGAACCTTCGGGTCGTTCGCGGTGAAAGCGCCATCCTTGAAGGCGGGGTCGCCGAACAGGTTGGTTGTGGCCATCGGCACGACGAGGCCCGTCTCGTCGAGCGCCTGGCGGAAGTCCCGCACGATCTGGTCGCGCTCGGCAGGGGTGGCGTCGATGGGCACCAGGTCGTTGTCGTGGAAGTTGACGCCATATGCCCCCACGTCCGCCAGCAGGTGGACGAGGTCAACGGGGGAAAGGGGCTCGCGCACCGGACCGCCGAACGGGTCCCGCCCGATGTTGCCGACGGTCCACAGGCCAAAGGTGAATTTGTGTTCGGGTCTCGGTTCAAACTGCTCAGGCATGGTGATCCCTTCCTGTACGCGGCGTGAAAAGTTAAGTCCTCGAACTGCCGCCCGGCGCGGGCGGCTGGTATCTGCCCTGACCGGGACGATCAGCGCGCTTCGATCATCTCGTCGACATCTGCCGGCGTGGTGAGGTAGGTGCGGGTGGGTCCGCCAGCCGGTCTGATGTGGCTCCAGACGATAAAGGAGATGGTCGAAACCAGCAGCAGGTGGAATCCCAGCCGGTACAGGATGTGCAGCCAGGGCTGGAACATCCCGATGACGCCGAGAACGATCCCCGCGATGATGACCCGCTCGATGGGCCGGTAGACGCGCATCGGCACCCGGTCGTTCAGCACGCTGCTCAGCAGCCAGATCGCGGTGATGAAGAAGATGATGATCGAGACGAAGATCAGGATGAACGGAATGCCCGCGATGATGGTATTCCTGACGAGCACCTCCTCAGGCAGGCCAGCCACGACGGGCTGCAGCAACAGCCCTGCAACGAGCAGGACAACCCCGGCGATGGGCAGTCCGATGGGTATGCGCAGACGAGTCTTCATTGCAGCTCCTCAAAAAAGCCGGCACTCGACGTTGGCCGGGGGCGGGCAGTAGCACCCACCCCCGGCCGCCGGTAGGCGTTAGTACTGGATGTCAACCTGATGTTTGCTCTCGGCCGACCGGGTCACGGCATCCATGATGACGTTGGCTTTGTAGCCGTCCTCGAACGTCGCGCCGTGCGGACCGACGGGCTTGTCGTTCACGATGGCGTCGAGCAGATGGTTGACCTCGTGCACGAACGTGTGCTCCCAGCCGATGATGTGCCCGCTGGGCCACCAGTTGGCGATCCAGGGGTGGTAGCCCTCGGTGACCATCACGTTGGTCCAGCCGCGGGCCTCCTTCGGCTCGGAGGTGTTCCAGAAGATCTCGTACTCGTTGAGGCGCTCCAGGTTGAAGCGCACGCTGGCGTGCTCGGCGTTGATCTCGAACACGTTGTAGTTCTTGCGC
>CAZDLX010000115.1:0-11718 GCA_964506005.1 uncultured Anaerolineae bacterium
GCCGGTCTGAGACCGGCCCCTACCACCTGCTTTGACGGCTACTCCATTCGTAGGGGCGCTGCATGCGTGTTGCGCAAGGTAGGGGCGCAGCATGCTGCGCCCCTACTATAAACCTTCACGTGCGTCGGGGCCCTGCTCAGTCCTCCACCAGCACCCATGTCACCATGTCATCGGTGTAGCCGACCAGCGTATGCGGCTCGTCCGCTGCGTACCACGCCGTGAAATACTCGCCCACCGTCACGCGCCAGGTGATGTCGCCCTGCCCGGTCGCGGGGAAGATGTCGGCGGTGCGCACGATCACGTGCATGTCGCTGACTTCGAGCGAGTCGCCGGGGCGCACGGCAGTTGTCTCGCGGGCCTGTGACACGCCGAACGGCATGGCCATGTAGCGCCACGGCCAGTCGCCGGCGGCGAGCGGCGAGCGCCCGGCAAGCACCGCATCAGCCGGGAGCGTCTGCGCGGCGACCTGCGTGCCATCCTCGGCAATCGTCAGCCGCAGCCCGTCGCTAACAGGCTCAAGCCGCACCTCGAACGGGGTCCCACCATACCGGATGCCCGTAATCTGCCCTTCGACGATGTTGAGCGTCTCCGCGTCCCACACGATGCGCATCTGCTCGTCGATGGGATCCGCATTCCAGTAGCTGCGGCCTTCCGTGACTTCGAAAGCCTCCTGCTCCACGTCGCACGTGAGCTCGAACGTCGCCTCGCCTGGCGTCACCGTGCACGTGGCCTCGCCGACCGGCTCGTCGACGGGGTTCAGGATCTCGTACCGCCACGTCTCGGCCGTTTCCCAGGGCGCGGCATCGAGGTTGACTCGCATCCCCAGGCTGAGCAGCTCGGGGAAGAGGCCAACGAAGAGTGTCAGCAGCACGAGCCCAACCGTCACGGGCACCGCGATACCAAGCGGCCACAGCTTGAGCAGCCACAGCCGCCGGTCTTCCGGCGCGACTTCCACCCGGCGGCGGGGCATCAGCCGGTGCAGTACCACCACGCCTGCCAGCACCACCAGCAGCCCAACCCCCGCCGTGACGATGGTATCGGTGGGCGGGGTAAAATCGGGGGCGAACTCGCCGAGCAGCACGTACACACCCGGCAGGAAGTTGTTGCCTGCGTGCATCGCAACCGACGCCCACAGCGACCCGCTCCGCCATGCCACCCAGCCGAGTATCAGCGCCAGGGGCACGATGAACAGCGTCTGCATGGGGTCCATGTGGAACACCGCAAACAGCAGCGCGGGGATCACTACCGCTGCGGTGGCCCCCCACCGCGAGTAAGCCGACGCCAGCACGCCTCGGAACATGGCCTCCTCAAACAGCGGGGCGAAGATCACCAGGCCAATCGTCATGAGAATCGCCCCGAGCGTGTCTGTGTGCAGCATCTCGGGTGTGTAGGCGGGGACGTAGTCGACGAGCTCGGTAACGGCAAACGCCAGCCAGCGGTTGAGCAGCACAAAGCCGGCGCCGGTTATGAAGCTGACGGCGAGGATCGGCCAGCTCACCGGCTTCAAGCTGAGCGTCTCGCGGGCGGGCAGCCGCGTGATCAGCAGGAAGACGGCAACTGGAGCCAGAATGAGCAGCAGCTCGTTGATCGTCACGCGGATGCCGAGCGAGAGCGGCAGCGGCACGATGGAAAGGCCGATCAGCAGAAAAACGCAAACGAGAAAGAGGATATTGGCCCCCATAATGGTAGGCCGGCGATCGTTCATGTCCGACTCCCTAGAGAATTTGAGAAGGTGGTGTGAGGCACAACTGCCTCTCAGCCTGTATTACGCAGACCGGTTCAGCGCGGTTTCCGCCAAACATGCGCGCCCGCGGGCAGCCGCCTGCTGAGCAGCTTGCTGCGGAATCGCGAGGGGATGGCAAGCACGAGCATGAAGCTGAGCAGCAGGCCCAGCGCCGTCGTAAAGCGGGCCAGCGCCTCAAGCAGGGCGTCGAGATCAGCCGTGACGCGGAACATGAGCAACCCCACCAGGAACACCTCGGCGATCAGCAGACTGGCACGGAGGCCAGCGTGCGACGACGGCGCGGGGCGGTCTGCCGGCTCCTCGTGGAACAGCACACGGGCGGTCCACAGTGTCAGCAGCACGACTGATGGAATCCAGTAGACGTAATCAAGAGTGCCATGGACGGCCAGCATGACAAACAGGGCTGCGCCGGCAGCCGCGTTCCGGCGTTCGCCGCGGCGCCAGGCCGCCGCCGTCGCGAGGACGCCGGCGAGCGCCAGCCAGCCGAGTGCCAGCAGCCCGATGAGGCCAGTCTCAGCCGCGACGTGCAGGTACAGGTTGTGCGCGTGCTGGAGCGTCTCCCCCGGCACGACAAGCCCCGTCTGGAAGTAGATCTCCTTGAAAGAGCCCGGCCCCATGCCGACCAGCGGGCGCTGTGCGAACATATCCGTGGCCACGCGCCACAGGTCGAGGCGCTGGTCGAGGCTGGTGACTTCAAGCTGGCGGTTGAGCCGCCTGACCAGCTGCAGGCCGGCGAGCACAGCCAGCACAAGCCCGGCTGGCACGGCGACAGGCAGAATGCGCCGCCACCGGATCTCGCGGAAGCCCGCAATCAGCAGGTAGGTCACCAGGCCCAGCAGGCCGGCGATGAACGACGTCAGCGATCCGGTGAGCACCAGCGCCGCCACGAAGACCACCAGCGCCCACCAGCGACGCCGCAAGAGCGCTAGCGCACCACCGAGCAGCATGGCGAAGGCGAGGTTGTTGGGGTTCCACAGCGTCGAGCCGAGCCGCGGGGGCAGGCTGCTCGCGTCGACCCGCAGCCAGTAGTTGAGGGCCTGGTAGAGCCCGATGAATGCCAGCGCGACGAGCACGGCGAACAGGCTGGCGTCGAGCGTTTCGGTATCGGCGGCAGATGACACCCAGTATACGGCGACAACGGCCAGCCACAGGACAACCTGCGACGCGCCGTCTTCGGTGATCGGTGGAATGACGAGCGAGAGCACCTGCGAGGCGGCGATGGCGCCCAGCGGCAGCAGTGCGGCGGTCCGGTGGAGCCGCCGGCGGAACAGGATCGCAGCCGCGCACAGCACCAGGACGCTGACGATCTGCAGCGGGCGTGTGGACATGCCGGAGAGCATGCCGCCGAACGCGCCGAAGTAGATCACAAACGCCGCCGGGAGCGCATAGGCTCCCAGCCGCCCGGCAAGAGTCGGGCGTGCCGCAGCGCGATGCGAGACGGCCGCATCGGGCCCCTGCGCGTTCCCCCTCTCAATCACCGGCCCCCTCACGGGCTGTGTGGACAAGGCCCCCCGCTTTCCATCCGGCTTGCCAAGTGCCAGCCGCTCTCATCCAACGCGATAGTACCCAACCGCGCCGGAAGTTTGCCAGCAGCCGTGTGCCCGCTGCGGGGCGATCCGCCCCACCTGCGGGGGCGAATTGCCTGTATATTCCTTGACAGTTATATAACTAATCGGATATAATATGTCTATGATGAACGTTTACGACGCGATTGCGGAACCCAACCGGCGGCGCATTCTCGACCTGCTCCGCGAGCAGCCGCGCATGGTCGGCGAGCTGGCTGAGCTGCTCGAGATCAGCCAGCCCGGCGTATCGAAGCACCTGCGCGTGCTGCGCGAGGTAGGCCTGGTCGACGTGCGGCCCGACGCCCAGCGGCGCTGGTACGAGCTGCGCCCTGAGCCTCTGGCCGAAATCGACATGTGGTTGGAGGGCTACCGCCAGTTGTGGAGTGATCGCCTCGACCGGTTGGACGAGTATCTACAGGAACTTAGGGCCAAGGAGAGCGATGATGAGCGAACAGAGTAACGCCTCGACAATCACAGCCCCGAAAGAAGTCATCCTCACGCGCGTCTTCAACGCACCGCGCGAGATGGTGTTCCGAGCCTGGACCGACCCTGAGATGGTAGCGAAGTGGTGGGGGCCGCACTGGTTCAGCGTCCCGTTCTGCGAGCTGGACGTGCAGCCCGGCGGCACGATGATCATCCACATGCAGGGCCCGGATGGCGAGATCTACCCGGACATCGGCGAGTATGTGGACGTCGCTGAGGGCAAGCGGCTGGTGTTTATCTCCCGGGCATTTGAGGACGGTCACGGCGGCTACCACCTCGAGGCGCAGACGACCGTCACCTTCGAGGATCACGAGGGCGATAAAACCCGGCTCACGGTGCGCTCCGTCGTGCTCAAGGCCACGCCGGAGGCGCAGGGCGCGCTGGCGGGCATGGAGCAGGGCTGGAGCGAGAGCCTGGAGAAGCTCGCCGCGCTGCTCGGCGAAGCGGTCGGCGGCTATGCCGGGAAGCAGCAGCGCTACCCCTGGCTGGAGCCGTATGACCGGCTGGTCGGTACGTGGGATGTCACGGGCGGCGCGACCGGCACAATCCGCTACGAGTGGCTGGAGGGCGGCTTCTTCCTGCTGCAGCACGTCGACCTGAAGCAGGGCGACTTCCACGCGAAGGGGCTCGAAGTCATCGGCAACGAGCGGCCCTTCGGCGCGACGGCGCCGTCCGAAGAGGTGAAGTCGCGCTTCTACGACAACTACGGCAACACCTTCGACTACGTGTACGAGATCGAGGGCGACACGCTCACCATCTGGGGCGGCGAGCGCGGCTCCCCGGCCTATTTCAAGGGCACGCTCAGCGAGGACGGCAATACGCTCAGCGGCGGGTGGGTGTACCCCGGCGGCGGTGGATACGAGATCACCGGCACCCGGCGGCGCTAAACTCATATCAATCGAGCGCCCGCTCAGCTTGCCGTGGGGCTGGTCTGAGCGGGCGCTGTCGTTCTAGCTGAGGGAATAGGAGAAGCGACATGGGCAAGGTAGTCAGCGGGTTGACGATGTCTCTGGACGGTTACATCGCGGGGCCGAACGACGGGCCGGAGCACCCGCTCGGTGAGAACGGCATGCAGCTCTTTGACTGGTACGAGAGCGGCGACACCGAGTACACAGTGCCGAGCGGCACGATGGCGTTCCACATCTCGGCTGAGAGTGCGCAGATGCTGGATGAAACCTTCAGTGCCATCGGCGCGCTCGTCACCGGGCGGCGGACGTTCGATATCACCGACGGCTGGGGTGGCCAGCACCCGGTCGACGCGCCGATCTTCGTGGTGACGCACGAAGTTCCACACGAATGGATCGAGCGCTACCCGGACGCGCCATTCACCTTCGTCACGGATGGTATCGAGAGCGCCGTGGCACAGGCGCAGGCGGTCGCAGGAGACCGGGATGTAGCGGTCGGCGCGGCGAGCCTGGTGCAGCAGGCCCTCAAGGCGGGGCTGCTCGACGAGATGCACGTCAGTCTGGTCCCGCTGCTGCTCGGCGGCGGGGTGCGCCTGTTTGAGGACTTCGGCTCCGAGCCGGTGAAAATGGAGATCACGCGGGTGATCAACGACCCTGACGTGACGCAGATCACGTACCGTGTGGTCAAGTAGGAGGGGATGATGGCGACCACTACCAACGGCTCGACGATGAAGCTGGAAGTCGTGATGCTGCCGGTTGCCGACGTGGACCGGGCCAGGGACTTCTACGCCGAGCGCGTCGGTTTCAACCTCGATCACGACGTGCAGCCGGGCAACGGCATGCGGGTTGTGCAGCTCACGCCGCCGGGCTCGGGCTGCTCGATCGTGATGGGGACGGGCATGGTCCAGCTCGACGAGATGGCGCCGGGTTCGATCCGCGGGCTGCACCTCGTCGTGCCTGACGTGCGCGCCCTGCGCGAAGCGCTTATTGGGCGCGGCGTCGAGGTCAGCGAGGTGGTCGAGTTCGACCGGGGCATCAAGGTGGCCACCTTCAGCGACCCCGACGGCAACTCGTGGGTGCTGCAGGAGGTCCCGCCCGGCGTGTAGCTCGCCCTCAACCGGGGCGCTATATTGCCTACATGTGTGCTCACAGGCAGACGCCTGCGCGACGCGCTAAAGTCTGTCGGGTGAGCACACGTTGGTTTTGTGAGGAGATAGCATTGGCTGACAACAGACATGAAAGCAACCTTCCGCGCGAGCTGGCCGCTCCGGCGCGCCGGGCGCTGCTCGGAGCCGGCTGCACCCGGCTGGAGGACGTGGCGAAGATGAGTGAGGCGGAAGTCATGGCGCTGCATGGCATCGGGCCGAATGCGATGAAGCAGCTCCGGCGGGCGCTGACCGAGCAAGGTTTATCTTTTGCAGAGGGGAAGAGGAAATCCGCATGAGAAGGGTCATCGTGTCCGAGTTTATGTCACTGGACGGCGTGATCGAAGACCCGCGCTGGTCGCTCAAGTACTGGGGTGACCGGATCTCCGACTTCAAGCAGCAGGAGCTGTTCGACGTGGACGCGCTGCTGCTGGGCCGGGTGACGTACGAGGGCTTTGCCCAGGCCTGGCCGGGGCGGAAGGACGAGGACGGCTATGCTGACCGCATCAACAGCATGCAGAAGTACCTCGTCTCGACGACAGCAGAACAGGGCGAGTGGGGCCCCACCCAGATCATCCGCGACAACGTCGCTGAGCAGATCCGCAGGCTGAAAGAGCAGGACGGCCAGGACATTCTGATCTTCGGCAGCGGCAAGCTGGTCAACTCGCTCATACCAGCAGGCGTCATTGACGAGTATCGCCTGCTCGTCTACCCCGTCGTGCTCGGCAGCGGGCAGCGGCTGTTTGAAGACGGGACTGCTACCGACTTTGAACTCGTCGAGTCGTGGGAGTCGGGCACGGGCGCGATTGCCCTCATCTACCGGCGAGCAGAGGCCAGGCGGGAGCGCTGAGCGCGCCGGTGAAACAAAAGAGGTGGCTTTGGCCACCTCTCTTTTTTTGCCTCTCTGCCGTGGCTTACTCTTTCAGCCAGGCCTTGAGCATCCAGAGATGCCCTTCGAACCCGTCGCGAATGTCGTCGAGCAGGTTCACCGTCGTGCGGTCGTCCGCCGCTTCACCAGCAGCGATCACTTCAAGAATGCGGCTGTTCAGCGTCTCAAGGTCTGCCACCGTGCGCTGGACCATTTCAGCCGCCGCCGGAAGCGACTCGTCCTCACTGAGCGACGCCGTGTCGAGCACGTGCGCGAGCGTGTGCACGGGCACGCCGTCGAGGCCAATAATCCGCTCGGCAAGCTCGTCAATCGTATCGCCGACCCCGGTGTAAATCTCTTCGAACTTTGCGTGAAGCTCGAAGAAGCGTTCTCCGCTGACATTCCAGTGGTAGTGACGGAGCTTCTGGTAAAAGACGGTCAGATCGGCGATCAGGGCGTTGAGCTGGGGAATCGTATTTTCAGGCATGTGAACCCTTTCGTAGCTTAGTGGGAGATTCAAAGCAGTTGACGGTAAAGACACTGGCACTCTGATTGTATAGCAGTGCAGGCACGAATTTCGTGGACGAACATCACAACGGGGCAGGACTTCCCTCAGTTCTGTGCGGCGGCAGCCGTACGTGCTGCCATGTCGAACCTGCCTGTGGCTTGTGCGCCTCTTCACGAGCTACCGATTTTGGAGTACACTGAAGTATGATCCCGCACCACCATTAGCCTCTCTAGTGAAGGGACCCCCTACCCATGGCCACGTTGACAGTGATTGAAGGCATCGGCAAAGCCATCTCCAACAAGCTTGCCAAAGCCGGTATCCACTCGATTGAGCAGCTCTTGAAGGAAGGCGCGACCCCGGCAGGGCGAAAAGCCATCGCCGAGCAGGCCGGGCTCGACCCCAAACAGGTACTCAAGTGGGTCAACAAGGCTGACCTGATGCGCATCAAGGGTATCGGCAGCGAGTTCTCCGACCTGCTGGAAGCCGTCGGGGTCGATACTGTGCCCGAGCTCGCACGGCGCAAGGCGGAGAACCTGCACGCGAAGATGGTCACGCTAAACGAAGCCAAGAAGCTGGTGCGCCGCCTGCCGACGGTCGGCATGATCGAGGGCTGGATCATGCAGGCCAAGGCCATGGATCGCATCATCAAGTACTAGTATTTCGCCAAGCAGGGTGCAGAGCACGAGCAGCCCGTTCTGCACCCGCCGAAATCAAACAGAGAGCCAGGCTGCACACCTGGCTCTCTGTCACGCTGTCACTCGCCTGTCCCGGCCCAGGATTCGGCTAGTGCCCGAGGAGCTCCGCGCGGCGTGACGAGTTGAAGATGCCCGTCGGCTCCTGGATGCCCTCAATCGTCGTGATCAACTCGAACGTCTCGGCGTCGTAGACCCGCACCACGTCCTCTTCCCAGTCCGAGACATACACA
This sequence comes from uncultured Anaerolineae bacterium, assembly GCA_964506005.1. Taxonomy (GTDB): domain Bacteria; phylum Chloroflexota; class Anaerolineae; order Aggregatilineales; family UBA3940; genus UBA3940. The sequence continues at coordinate 8,144 of CAZDLX010000115.1, forward strand.
GCCGAGCCGTCGGCGGTGAACTCGGGGTGCAGGGGCAGCGTGCCGTCTGTGATGCGGGTGACGACCTCGAACGTGCTGCCGTCAAACACGGTGATCTCGTTGGCGGGCGTTGCGAACATCGCGTCTGCCCATACATAGGGGCTGTGGTGCGTCGAGCGGATGAACAGGCCAGGCCCCTGCGTCGGGATCTCGGCGACGATGGCGTTATCCTCCAGATCCCACACGGTGATCTTGCCCTCGCCCGCGTGGACCGTGGCGCCGTAGCTCGTACCGTTGGCCTCCCACACCGCGCCGGAACCGGGGTGCGGCGTATCGCCGGTGGGGATCTTCTCGACGATCTCCCAGTTCTCCACGTCCACGACCGTCATCCAGTTGTCGGTCTGCGAGGCGATGTAGAAGCGGGTGTTGTCGAGGTTGAGGAAGCCATCGTGCAGGATGCGCCCGACGTTCTCCACCTTGTCGATGGGGAACTCGGGGTCGCTGTAGTCGATGCGCCACATCTGCCCGGCTTCCTTCAGCGCGATGATGAAGTACGGGCCGACAAGCTCCTCCGAGACGTCGCTGACGATGCACACTCGCGAGCCGACGAAGTTGCCGTCAGGGTCCACCCCCTCGGTGTGAATCACCTTAAGCGGCTCCAGCGTCTCGGCGTCGAGGATCACGGCGCTGTGTGGAATGTAGTTGCCGGCGATGACAAACCGGCCGTCGTCGGAGATAGCCAGCCCGCGGGCATCATGCCCCACACGGACCTTTGTGACCGCCTCCAGCGAGTACAGGTCGATCTTGAACAGCCAGCCATCCCGCCCGAGGTTGTACGCCCAGCGCGGCTCTGTCGGGTCGAAGATATAGCCATGTGCGCGGTACGAGGCGTCGATCTTGCCGAGCAGCTCATGAGTATCGCCATCTACGACGGCGATGCTCCGTGCCTCGCGCTCGGTGATCAGCATCAGGTTGTCAACGTTGCCGCTGTGGGTCGGTGCGTCGGGCAGGTCGGCGTCCTCAATGAGCACCTCACGCGTTGCCGCGATGTCCTCCAGCTCCCAGGCGACGGTCTCCTCGCTCGGCTCGGACAGGATGAAGTTCACCAGCGTGTCGATATCTTCCTCTGCCATCGCCGCGCCCCAGGGCGGCATGATCGTGCCGGGCCGCCCGTTGCGGATCACGTCGGCGTAGAACTCAGGCGGCTGGTCGAGCCGCCCGGGAATCAGCGCCGGGCCGGTTCCGCCCTCGCGCTGGGGCCCGTGGCAGCCGCCGCAGGTGTCGGCGAAGAACTGGTGGACGGGCTGCCCTGACACAAGCGCCGCCGCGGCGTCCGCCACTTCCACGTCTGCGGCTTCCGCCGCCTCCTGCTGCCGCTGGGCCTCGACCTCGGGGATGACCGGGATGGCGGTCTCGCGCATGGCACACGCGACACCCAGGCCGAGCGCCAGAATCAGCGCCACACTGGCCACAAGCTCTCTTCTCATCGCTCTCTCCTTGCGTGCGTAGAAACAGTAACGCCCCACCGCGGAAGGGCCCGCAGCGGATAAGTCCTGGAAGCATCGAAAAAGAGGATAAAGACTGCCCACTATTACTGTACTGCTGGAAGGTGCCGGCTGTCCTTGATCCGGATCAAGTCGGGGATACGCGGGGCGGGGAGTCGCCGCAGGGGTGGAAATCAGACGCCGTGCTCTCCATAATTTCTAGACGGCGTTTGCACGTCCTCTCGATGCATGCCGCTGCTAACTGGTTACTGTACATCGTAATGAGGGGGAACTAGACTGTGAGGAAATACCTAGCTTATCTGGTCGGGGCGATGCTGTTGGCACTGGTAATAACCGGCTGCGCGGGGGCACCCGCCGCGGCTACCGTCGAAGCACCGGTTGGAGAGGTGCCTCTGGAGGCTGTGCAGCCAGAAGCCACGGCGGAGATCGAACAGGCCGTGGAAACCACCACGCCGAACCCGACAGCCGAGGCAGTGGAGCCCGCCACCGAACAGGTGGCTACAGAAGAGTCCGCCGCCGGAACGGGGCCAGTCGCGTTCAGGGTAGTCCCGGAGGAGTCGCAGGCCCGGTTTGTGATCCAGGAGGTGCTTGCCGGGGCAGATACCACGGTCATCGGCGCGACGAATGCGGTGGAGGGCCAGATCATGGCGGACTTCGCGAACCCCGCGCAGAGCTCCGCCGGGGCGTTTCGAGTTGACCTGAGCACGCTGCTCACCGACAACAGCTTCCGCAACCGCGCAATCAGGGAGATGATCCTGCAGACGGACAACCCCGAGTTCCAGTATGCCGTATTCGAGCCGGCGGCGCTGACCGGCCTGCCCGAAAGTGTGGCGATTGGACAGCCGTTCAGCTTTCAGGCTACCGGCGACCTGACGATTCGTGGCACGACGCAGCCTGTCACCTTCGACGTCACGGCGACGCCCGTTTCAGAGGCGCGCATCGAAGGCAGCGCGACACTGACTCTGCCCTACAGCACGTTCGTGACGATCCCGCGCCTGCCGCCGCAGGTTGCCTCCGTCTCGGAGAACGTCACGCTTGAGCTGGCCTTCGTGGCGGTGCCCGTGGAGTAGGCTCAGCTTCATCGAGCGAGATTTTGCTTTGAACCCCCTCCCAGCCTCCCCCTTGCAAGGGGGAGGAAAGAGCCGAGCGGCGACCGGAGGTCGCTGCGAGGCCAGGTGGGAGTTCTGACATCAACGACCCGATTGCTAAAGCACGCCTGATCAAGCATCACACAGGCCCGGTCGTGCAGACCGGGCCTGTTGATTCATGCGTTATTCGGTTGTGTTTTCGCCCCTACTCGGGCAGGGCCGCGTCATGCAGCGGGCCGTCGTCCACAGCCGCGCCGTTGGGGCCCTGGTTTACGGGCACGCTCACCAGCACCGTGCCGCTGCAGCTTGCGCCGCTGGCATCCGTGGCGGTGAAGTTCACGTGGTACACACGGCCATTGCCGCCGCCTATGCGCTCAGCGCGCAGCTCGACGACCGACGTGCCGATGCCCTGGGCGTCGGGCGCGAAGTTGCCGCTGCCCGGCGCGAGCACCGCCTCGTCAGAGAAGACGCTGTCGATGGTGATCGTGATGGCGTCGCCCTCGGGGTCCGTCACGCCGAGGATCTCGACCGGCACGAACTGGTGGTTCGCGGGCCACAGCACGCTTACGCTCGGCACGGCGGCTGTGCAGACCGGCGGCTGGTTTGGAGCCGTCAGGTCGAGACCGACGATCACCGGGTCGTGGTCGGAGGCGCGGTACTGGTCAGGCGCGTACAGCGCATCCTGCGCGTCCTGCTTGAACGTCATATCGTAGTCTATCAGGTCGGGCTCGTCGGTGTTGATGTGCCACGCCGTCGCACCCGTCACCTGCGGCAGCAGGCTCATGTTCGCCAGCGCGTGGTCCAGGTAGCCAAGCTGCCCGTCGAACACGTAGGTGTAGGCGAACTCGCCCTGGAACTGGAAGAGCAGGTCGACGTAGTCGTCGCCCGTGCCCAGCGTATCATCCGGACCCTCGCGCACAGCGTCGATCGGGTCTTCCTTGTCGTAGGCGTTCAGGTCGCCGATGATCAGGAAGTCGGGGTCGCCGCTGCCGGTCGGGTCGGT
>CAZDLX010000116.1:0-11648 GCA_964506005.1 uncultured Anaerolineae bacterium
AGCGGCATGGCGATCATGTGCGCGTGCAGGTCGGCGTACAGGAACGTGAAGAAGGGGAACTCCGTAATAGGCTGGACCTCGGCGGCAGCCCCCTCCGGCGTGAGCGGCACCGGGATCAGCCGGGTGGCGTTCCAGTACCACTCGTTGAGGCCCACCGGCAGCGGCTGGCCCTCGCCGACGAACAGCGACAGCCCGCGCAGCACGTCGCGGGCGGGCGGGAACAGGTCGAACGTCCACAAGACCTGCCCGGAGCCGAGCTCGGCAAGCCCCCACAGCACCAGGCGGATCTGGTCGAGGTTGCCGAGCAGCACGGCCAGCAGCATCGCCGCAGTTCCGGCGAGGTAGGGCTGCCAGCCGGCCACGTAAGGCTTCCAGCCGGGCGTGTCGAGGCGAGGGTCGAGCGGCGCGACCAGGTTGAACGCCGCCGAGAAGGCCGCCCCGCCCGTCAACGCGAACAGCGTCGGCAGGGCGAGGTTGTAGCCGATGGTCGAGGGCACGCCCAGCAGCTTCATCGGCAGGCCCGCGATCACGAAGCCGAAGTAGTAGTAGTTGATCGTGCCACCGGCAAACCACGGGTCGTAAGGCGGGAAGCTCGTCGAGCCCAGCACCGCGTTGAGGTAGGCGAAGTCCATCGGCTTTTCGCCGCCGAAGAACGGGTGCCATAGATCGGGGTTGCCCGCGCGGATCAGCACGAACAGCACGAACAGCGCCGCCAGCCCACCCTCGACGATCAGCAGGTGGCGGCGGTTCTCTGTCAGCCAGTGCCGGAATTCGGTACGGCGCGGCCAGACGAGCAGGGCGGAGCCTGCCGCCAGCACGCCGAGTGAGAGCAGCATCGCCGGGCGGGCCCAGGGTAGCGCGCCGACGCTCGCCAGCAGCCACGACAGCCACGCCACGAACAGCAACCCGAACACCCGCCCGACGGGGTAGGCGCGGTCGGGCAGGCCGGGCAGCAGCGCCCACAGCGCCGGGAACGCCGCCCAGCCGAACACGGCGACCGCCAGCCACCAGATCGCCACGCCCAGCGGCTGCATGCGCGCGAACAGGTTGGCGGTCTGCGCCGCAGCCTGCGCGTCGAGGGTGGGGTGGTCGTAGGGGCGCGGGCGTGGCACGGGCAGCTCGGCTGGCGGCTCGGTTGTGTCGCGGGCGATCAGGTAGTGCTCAGCCTCGTCGAGGTCGGCGCTGTTCAGTATCGCGGCCGTGCGGGCGGGGTCGTAATCCGCCGTCTTGCGCCAGATCATCACGCGCGGGTGGTCGTAGACCGTCCACGCCTCCTCGGCGCTCAGGTCGTTGAACGTGAGCGGGCCGAGCGTGGGCGGCGAGGTGAAATCGGCGGCCAGCTCGAAGCCAAGCTCGCCGCTGAACAGCGCCTCGTAGTAGGCCAGCGACATCGGCCAGCGGGCCGGGTTGCGGCGCAGCGAATCGTAGAAGCGGTTCGACGAGATCGTCAGGTAATCGGCGTGGTCGAGGATGAACTGCATCCGCTCCCGCTTCTCGGGGATGTCCTCCCACGCCATGTTGAGCTCAAGCGGCTGGTACAGCGCGCCCCATATGTTGTAGCCCGGCACGTTGAGCGGCACGGGGTCATCCCACTGGCCCTCGGTGGCGACGGTCGCCCCGGCCAGCAGCAGCGGCCCCGCCTCGTCGGGCCGCACGTGCAGCCGGTAGAAGCCACCCTCGGCCAGATCGACGGGCTCGAAGGCCACGGCATAGCTCTCGCCGCGCGGATCGTCTGTCGCTTCGAACTCGGCGGTGAGCTCGGCTTCGGCCAGCACCGGGCGCTCGCTGCCGCCTGCCACCTCGACGAGCGAGACATACACCGTCCGCTCCCGGCCCTGGTCAAACAGATCGACGACGTGGTTGAAGCGCACCCCGACGAGCGTGCCGCTGAAAGGCATCTCGACGGCTTCTGTGCGCGTCACGCCTTCGTAGAGGTACGAGTAGCGCAGCTCCGCCTCACCCTCAGGCTGGTTCGGGTCGCGCGGGGGGAAGTCGTTGGACAGGCCGACCTGGAGTTCGCGCGGGCCATCCGCCGTGTCGAACAGCAGGCTGATGTCGCCGGGGACGTTCTCGACCACCCAGCGCGAGGCGGCGATGCGCGTGTGGGTGCGCGTGTAGATCCGCGTGACGGCGAAGCTCCAGGCCAGCGCGCTCAGCACGACAACCGCCGCCAGCCCGCCCGCCGCCAGTTTCGACCAGTGGCGGCGCGGTGCGCGGCGCTCCCTCACCAGCGCGCTGACGCGTGCCCACACCGTCGCCAGCGCCCAGCCCGCCAGCACCAGCAGCGTCGGGTAGATGGGCAGGAAGTAGCGCATCGTCTTAACCCACGCCGTGCCCTGCCACACGAACAGCAGCGCGGTCCACACGACGGGCAGCACGAGCCGCCACCAGCCGGGGCTGCGGCGGGCCATCTCCCACAGCGCCCAGGCAAACGACAGCCACGCGAACACGCCGAGCGGCCAGCCGAGCCCGACGCGCACCATGTTCACCCAGGGAAAGACCAGCGGGAGCCGCTCGCCCCACTGATGGTTGGGGGGGATGTCCGCGCCGCCGCTGACCTGTATCTGCACCTCGCTCATCTGGCGCAGCCAGCTCGGGTTGGGGCGGAAGCCGACCGGCTCCAGCAGGCGGCTGAGGGCGGCCATCGCGGGGCCAAGCTTCCCGGCGTCGATGGGCACATCCGAGCCCGGCGGCAGGAACGCGTAGGGCTGCCCCACGCGAAAGACGAGCACCGTAACGATCCCCGCGACGACCAGCCCCGCCACGCCGCGCCGGATCAACGGGCGCAGCGGCTCGTCGTCGGGTGCGTGGTAGGCCTCCCGCGCCACGCGGATGCCGATTGCGAGGATGAGCACCAGGGCCAGCGGTGCGATGCTGAGCTTGCTGGCCATCGCCAGCCCGAGCAGCAGCCCGAACAGCGGGTAATCCGGCCAGCGGTGCTCGAACAGCACGCGTGTTGCGATCCAGAACGCGCCCATCGCGAACGCGGTGGTAAACGTATCGACGGTGAAGAAGTGCGAGAGTTGCACCGGCAGCGCGGCGAAGGCGTACAGCGCGGCGGCGAACAGCCCGGCGCGACTCCCGAACAGGCGGCGGGCGGCGAGGAACGCGAACAGGATGGTCAGCAGGTCAAAACCGGTGGAGAGCGCCCGGCCCGGCAGGTAGATGGACCACAGCGACGACATGTCCAGCAGCTCGCCGGCCAGGAAGCCGAGGAAGACCGGCACCGTGCCGTACACGAAGAAGCTGTGCGGCGGCCCAACGTTGTTGGGGTTCAGCGTGGAGGTGGTGGTATCGAAATAGCCGGCTATGGAGCTCACCGGCTCAAGGTCGGCGGCAACCCACGCCAGGAAGCGCTCGTCGGGGTGCAGCAGCACGCCCTCGTCCCAGTCGAGGCCCGTCAGGCGCAGTACTGCCCCCAGCACGAGTATCGCGACCAGCAGCACGCCGGTCAGCAGGTGGGCGCTCGTGCGGGCGCGCGCCGGGCTCTCGGCGGCGGTGAGGGGCCAGTGTTCGGGAGCGTGCGCCAAGGTCTGAGAACTCCGTCCCTTCCACGACATAAAAGCGCCCTCTTCTCCGCCCCGGCGATGGGCAGGAAAGCGGGCGAGTCAATGCGAACAAGGGCAACTATAGCGGAATTAGCCCTCCGGGACAACATACAGGACGAAGTCGCCGCGGGGCAGAGTACTGGTATGGGCCTGTGCCTCGCCCTGCGGGTAGACGCGCCGCAGCGTGGCCAGGGCGTCCGCGTCGGAGGGGTGCACGATGAAGACGAGCGGGCGCTCGGCGAACAGCTCGGGGCGCTCTTCCAGCTGCCGGGCCAGCGTCGCGGCATCGAGCAGGGCGTTGTCGAAGCCGATATCGCCCGCCTCGATGCCGATGGCACGGTAGTCGTGCCAGTGCATCCAGCCGACGAGCCACACACCGTTCAGCGGCATGCCTGGTTCGACGATCTCGCGCAGCTCTGCCGCGACCTCACCCGGGTTCAGCGCGGCGCCCCGGTACGACGCGTCGTACTGCCGGAAGTACGTGCGGGCGTTCAGCGCCGCCGAGCCTGCCAGCAGCACGGCGATCAGGGCGGCTGCCAGCGCCGCGCCCGCACGCCCCACGGCCGCGCTCCAGTGCTGGCGGAGCAGGGTGAGCGGCCAGGCGGCGATCAGGAACACGATAGGCAGCGTGCCGCTGGCGCGGGTGACGCTCGGGTTCTCGACGGGGAAGGCGATGGCCAGCGCGGAGGGCAGCAGCATGATCAGCCCCGCGATGACGATCAAGGCGTCCGCGGGGTCGCGCCGGAAGACCAGGCGGCAGCCCCACGCGACGAGGCCCAGCACGAGCAGCGCCCCGGCGACGCGGTCGAGCGCCGGCGCGAGCGGCACGGCGCTGATCCACGCGACGTCGCCGCGCACGTTGAACATGCCCAGCGCATCGCGGTAGTTCTGGGCGAAGACGTCCAGCGGCCGATCTTCGATGGACTGCTCGCTCTCGGTGGTGCGGTTGACGACACGCGCCCACAGGTCGCGCGGGTAGTCGTGCCACACGCGCAGCATCGGCACGAAGATGGCCAGCGCGACGAGGCCCGCGAGCGCGAGGTTCGCGCCCTGTCGCAGAACGGCATTGGCGGCGACCTCCCCACGCAGCCCGGCCTGCGGATCGTCGCGCAGCAGGGCGGCCAGCCAGCGCGCGGCAGGCCCGGCAATCGCCACGACGAACGCCGCCACGGCGACGAAGGGTGTGATCCGCATGGCCTGGTAGCCGTACACGCCCACGCCCATCCACAGGCCGGCCCAGACCCACGCGCGCCGCGAGCCGGTCCGCACGCCGCGGATCAGCGTGATCAGCACCGGCGCGAAGAGCAGCGGGGTTAGCACGATGCGCAGTGCCAGCCGGGAGAGCGCCACATGCCACCACGACACGGCAACGAGCGCCGCCGTGAACAGGCCCGTCTCGCGGTCCACTACCTCCCGCCCAAACAGCACCAGCACCGGAATGAGCAGCAGCCCCTCCAGCGCCGAGACGAGCTTCAGCGTGAGGAACGACATCCCCGTGCCGAACACGTTTCCGGCCACTGCGACGAGGTAAAACTGGATCGCCTCACGCCCGCCGTTGGCTCGGAAGAACACGCTGTGGATGCCCTGCGACACGCTGTAAGCGTCGAGCAGCTTCTCGACGTGGTCGCTGGTCATCTCAACCGGAATCGAATCAAGCCGGTAGAAGCGGAAGAACGCCGCCACCGCGAGGATGGCGATCAGCGCGGCGAGCGGGGCAGCTCGCAGCGACTGGCGCGGCCTGAACGAGCGTACTCGCCCAGGCAAGTCGCGGAGCGCCGCCGCCCAGTCCTCGAATAGCGCCGCAGGCCGGCGGGCCGCCGCCGCAACCATCCACAGCGCGACGCTCAGCAGCCAGGCAAGCACCCCGGCGGGCCGGAACACGTTGTTGGCGGTCAGCACGTAGGTTGCCGCGCTCAGCAGCAGCGCCGGGATCGCGGCGGGCAGGCGTGCGGCGATCTCTGCTGCCAGCCCGCCCTGCAGCAGCCAGCCGGGCGTGCCTGCGACCACCGGCCCGCGCCGCAGCAGCCCGCCGCCCGGCTGCGCGTACTCGGTGAGCAGCAGGGCCAGCCACGACAGCCCGGCAAGCGTGTACAGCAGCACGGCAGCGGTGGCCCGCCCCTGCACGGCGAGCGTCGTCTGGGCGAGGTAGGCGACAAAGACACTCACCGCGGTGCCGAGCACCAGCACGGCGGCGCGCCCGGTAGAGGCCCCCGCAGCCGGCTCAGGGAGCCTGTCGGGGTACGTCACGGACGCTGGATCGAGACTGGCTGCGGCCAGGGGCGCTCGCACCGGTGGTGAGGACGCCGCCGCGGGTGCGGGCTGCGCGCGCGGCAGCACTTCGCCTAGTTCAGTCTGCTGGCCCGGCGCGGCACGCTCAGGCAGGAACACAGCCCGCAGCACGTCGCGCAACGTGATTGGCTCGCGAGAGGGCGGCCTGGCGTCGTGGTTTGGCTCGGGTGGCGTCTCGGTTTGGCTGGTCACGGTTCGCTCGATGTCGATTTCGTGTAGCAACGAGGGCGGCGTGGCTGCATCGCCTGCCAGCCCGCTATTATACCAGCGGCTTGCGGGCCAGCGCGCACAGGTTCACCGTCGAGCGGCTGGGCGGCTCCGACATGCGGTTGGGCCGGTCAAAAAGCTCGAAGAGCCGCAGCCCGAGATTGACCGGGTTGAGCGGGCTGCCGCGGTCACCGTCCCAGTTATGGCGGTCGGCTGCATTGGCCATGCCGCCCGGCAGAAGTCCGGCTTCGAGCGCCGCCTTGCCGAAGCCATACACGATATTGTGGATGAACGGGAAGCTGTGGTGCGTGAAACTGCGCGCGTCTACCAGCTCCAGGCCCGAGCGCCACACGGCGCGAAAGAGCTCGTCGTGCGTGTAGAGCCGGACGTGGTTGGCCCAGATGCCGGCAAAAGCACCGCGCCGGACATGCGTGTGGAACAGCGTCTCCAGCGTCTTGTTGATGGGGTCCCACCAGAACGGGTAGTTTGCGTTGGGTACGGTAATGGCAATCAGGCCGCCCGGCTTGAGCACGCGCGCCAGCGAGCGCAGCCCGCCCGCGTCGTCGGGCAGGTGTTCAAGCACCTCGGAGAGAATGATCTTGTCGAACGCCTCGTCGGGGAAGGGGGGATCGTACACGCTGCCGCTGACCAGCGTGATACCGGGCAGGTCACCGAGCGCATCCCGCGCCATGCTGGCAAACTCGTGCTCGTACTCCAGCCCGGTAAGGTCGGCGCCGCTCGCCGCCCGCAGGAACTTCAGATAAAAGCCGCGCCCGCTGCCCGCGTCGAGGATGCGGTCGCCGTCCTGCGGGTCCAGCCACTCGAAAATGGTCTGCACGCGGCGGCGGTAGGCCATGTCGGCCTCGTTCCGCACCATGCGCTCGACGGCGGCGGGGTCAGCCATCGCGCCGCCTCCGGGCCTGCTCGGCGGCGCTGCGCAGCAGCCGTTCGTAGCTGTCCACCGTGCGCTCGAAGCCGAACACCGCGTCGATCTCCACGAGTGGCTTGACGTACCGGGCGGGGTTGTCGAGCACGCGGGTTAGCGCCGCTGCCAGCGCGGTGGGATCGCCGGGCGGGACGATCTCGCCCATGCCGGTCTTCTGCACGACGACCCGCGCGCCGGGAATGTCCGTGGCGACGACGGGTGTGCCGGCGCGCATGGCCTCGACCTGCACCAGCGCGAAGCACTCCGTATCGCTGGGCAGGGCCAGCACGTCGATGGCCCGGTAAAAGTCCGCCATGCGCTGGGAGTCCGCGACCAGGCCGAGGAAGATCAGATCGTCGCGGTGCCGCGCGATCAGGTCCGCGCTGCGCTCGTAGAAGTCCTCGTATTTCATATCGTACTGCCCGGCGAGCACGATCTTGCTGCCGGGGTAGCGCCGCTGAATCTCGGGCAGGGCGCGGATCAGCACGTCGGGGCGCTTCTCCTCGACGAAGCGGCCCGAGTAGCCGATCAGCCGGGCTGTCTCCGGCGCGTTATCGCCGAGCCACTCGCGGCGCAGCGCGGCGGCGCTGGCGTCATCCGGCTCGGGCATCTTGATCGGCGGGTGCACGGCGGTCGTCTTGCCGCGCACCGGTGCGATGTAGTACGAGTTGTCGGCGTAGTCCTCGCTGTAGGCGATCACGTGGTGCGCGGCGGCGGCGGCGAGCCGGTAATTGGCGAAGGTGAACGACTGGACGAAGCGGTTGAACGCGCCCTGCGGCAGGATCAGGTCGCCGTGATGCGTGATGACGAGCCCCCGGCGCAGCAGTCTGGTGTACAGCGCGTAGATCTGCGTCTCGAGCATCGGCGTGTGGATGCTCACCACGTCGTGCATGCGGACGAGCTTCCAGGCCGCATAGGGGTAGGCGGGCATGACCATGCCGCGCGTCACGCGGATGGGCGCCCACAGCCGGATCACGCGGACGCCGTTGATCACCTGCTCGTCGCGCGGGAGGGCGGGATCGTAGCGCGCCGTGACGACCGTCACCTGGTGGCCGCGGCGGGCCAGCTCCTCGGCGACGTACTGCACGTGCAGTGTCAGGCCGGTGCGGTGCGGGACGTAGTACTGGAGCGCGATGAGAATCTTGAGCGGATCGTTCGTCATGAACCCTGTCCTGCGGCGTACGTTCTCAGTGCGGCCCAACGCTCGCGCGCTCGTCGTCGGGCTGCTGCGTGCGCAGCGAGCGCGCACCCTCGGCGACCTGCCCGAACGTCAGGCCCTCGCGCATCAGCCCGAGCAGCCCGAATACACTCGTCACCGCGATGTTGACGCCGTGCAGGGCGAACGCGAAGCTGCGCGCGATGTCGGCGTCGTAGCCCGTGGCGGTCAGCACGCCAATGACGGCGGCCTCGTACGGGCCCACGCCTGACGGCGCAGCCGGGATCGCGATCCCCAGCCCGGCGGCGGCGACGACGAGCTGGGCTACGATCACCGGCACGCTGCGCCAGAAAGCCAGCATCAGCAGCCAGCCGGCTATCCCCGACGCGAACCACGCGACGAGCGAGAGCCCCAGCCCCAGCGCGAACGTGCGCCCGTCGGAGACGCCGCCGAGCCCGTGCACGAACGGCTCCAGCGCGGCGCGGGCGCGGGCCTCGTCGATACGCGGCACGAGGGCCAGCAGGCGAGCGCCCAGGTTTAGTGCGGGTTCGGGCCAGCGCGCGGCAGCCCACAGCACGGCAATCCCGGCCAGTGCGACAGCAGCCATCGCCGCCCCGGCGGTTGTCGCCCAGCCCGGCAGCGGGAGGACGAGCAGTGCGAGCACGATCATGATGACGACGCACACCATGTCGAACAGCCGCTCGACGACGATGCTGGACAGCGCGCTGGTGAAGTGCATCCTGGGGCGGCGGCCCGCCAGAAACGCCCGCGCGAACTCGCCGAGCCGGGCGGGGAGCACGTTGTTGAACAGGAAGCCGACGTTGAACAGCCAGAACCCGTCCAGCGGGCTCAGCCGACCCTGCGTCAGCACGCTCCAGCGTACCCCGCGTACCAGCACGGCCAGCGCCACGCCCGCAAACCCGAGTGCCACGTACCCGTAGCGGGCGGTGCGAAACGCGCCGGCGATCTGCCCGAAATCCGCCTGCCGGAGCGACAGGTAGAGGAAGGCAGCGCTAATCAGGACGCCGATGAGCAGGGTATGCCAGCGCTTCATGAAACCGCTTTCGGACGAAATCAGAGCGGGGCCTCCCGCCCCGCGTGCGGGCGGAGTATACCACGCGCAAAAATGGGCGGCAATGACCCTCAGCCGCGTGGTGAAAACACGCCCCTTAGCGTATGCTATGGGTATGGACGAGCGGGATGACCGGCTGCAAGAGAGCGTTCGCGCGCTGCGGGCGGGCGACCGCCGCGAGGCGCGGCGGCTGCTGGGCCGCGTTGTCGCGGAGAACCCCGGCAACGTCGCGGGCTGGTGGTTGCTGGCCGCAACGCTGGACGACCCCGAGCAGAAGCGCTATGCGCTCCGGCGCGTGCTCCGGCTGCGGCCCGACCACGCCGAGGCTCGCCGCCTGCTCGACCAGCTTGAGGCGGAGAGCGTACCTGCCGACGCCGCCGACGAGCCTGCGCCAGACGCGGCGACCGAGACGCGGGCACCACCTCGCGACATCCTGATTGCTGGCATGGCGGTGGCGATTGCCCTCGTGGCTATCCTCGTGACGGTGGTTCTGATGGCGACAGGCGCGCTGGCGGGCCTGCCGGACCTGGACGCAGACGATGCCACGCCGACCGCGCCCGCGCTGGTGCTCGGCGTCCCGGCCTGTGTCGGCGTGCCTGAGGGCGATACCGTGCTGGTGTTTGTAAACAACTCGGGTGTGGCAATTGACGTGTCACGCGGGGGGGCAGGGCGCGAGCGGCCCCTGTTCACCGTCGCGGCGGGTGAGCAGGCGAGCGTCGCGGCGGTCCCGGCGCGGGAGGTTCGCTACGTCGTCGAGCCGGCAGAAGGCGGCGCTGCGGCGGAGGCCATTTACGAGGTGCCGTCGGGCCACATGTGCCGCGTGCCCATCCAGTAACCCGGAGATCATCCGGAGTCGAGAGGAAGTTCATGGCGATTCGAGTGATTGGTGGAACGGCAAGGGGGCGCAAGCTGAAGCTGGTGCCCGGCGACACGACGCGCCCGGTGAGAGACATTGTCAAGGAGAGCCTGTTCAACATCCTGGGGCAGTGGGTGCGCGGCAGCCGGTGGCTGGATCTGTTCGCCGGCACGGGCAGTGTGGGGATCGAGGCGTTGAGCCGCGGCGCGGCGAGCTGCGTCTTCCTCGATAGAGGGCGCGAGGCAGTACGCACGATCCATGAGAATCTTGAAATCGCGGGCGTAGCTGACCGGGCCGAGGTCCGGCGCGTTGACGCCTTCGACTTCCTCGCCAGCGAGCCGGGCACGCGGCACGAGCCGTTCGAAGTGATCTACGTGGCCCCGCCGCAGTACCTCGGCCTGTGGCGCAAGGCGCTCGAGATGGTCGACGCCAACCCCACATGGCTGTACCCCGACGGGCTCGTCATCGTACAGATCGACCCATCGGAGTATGAAGAGTTTGAGCTCCAGCACCTCGATAAGTACGATGAGCGCACGTATGGCAAGACGCTGCTTGCCTTCTATGAGTATGCCGTCGATGTCGAGGAAGACGTCAGCGCCTAGCTGGAATTGCGCCCACCGTAGGGTTACAATGGGTGAAGATGCACTCGGCTGGCCTGTGCCGCCCGGCACGGACCCCAACCCGACGGCGGTGCATCGCGCCGCCCAAATCTGATCCACAACCTACCGACAACACGAAAAGGAGCCTGCCATGCGCGAGTGTGCACTGTGTGGTGCCGAAGCTGACGATCACGAGGAACTCTGCCCCCGCTGCGGTGCTGACCTGAGTGTGGACTCTGTGCGAGCGCACGCGCTCAAACACATCCGCCAGAGCCCGCGTTCAACCCACGTTTTTGTGGCAGCGCCGGCAGATGCCTGCCCGGTGTGCATGCGCGGGCAGGGCTCCTGGCCAAAGGACTCCGAGCGGCTGCCAGCTCTCCCGCACGAGGGCTGCTCGTGCCTGTATGGCTGCCGCTGCCGCTACGAGCCGCTGGTCGTGGAAGTCGGGCCCTAAGCGGGGCCGACCGGGCAGCGCATCACACACTTGACTCTGTGGGAATGCAGGAGAGAGCCGTATGTTAAAGGAATTCCGTGATTTTGTGATGCGCGGCAACGTCATCGACCTCGCCGTGGGTATTATCATCGGGGCGGCGTTTAATGACGTGGTCAACTCGCTGGTTGACAACATCATTATGGCGCCGCTGGGGGCGATCCTCGGGCGTGTCGATTTCTCCGAGTACTACCTTAACCTGTCGGGTGGGGAGTATGACTCGCTCGCCGACGCGCAGGCAGCAGGGGCGGCGACGATCAACTACGGCCTGTTCATTGGTACTCTGATCACGTTCCTGATCATCGCACTGGCCGTCTTCCTGATCATCAAGGCTGTGAACCGGGCGCAGGCCGCCATGCCGAAGTCGGCGGCGGAGGCGGCGGCGGAAGAGGCCGCGACGAAGGAGTGCCCGTTCTGCTTCACCGCCATCCCCGCGAAGGCCATCCGCTGCCCGAACTGCACGACCGAGCTGGAGATGGCCGGTTCCGGGTTGGACTGACGTTGCT
>CAZDLX010000117.1:0-9772 GCA_964506005.1 uncultured Anaerolineae bacterium
GGTGACGAGCGGCACGTCGGGATGTTTGACGGCGATGCCAGTGAACGCCCACACCAGCACCAGCAGGTAGACGGTGTCGCGGCGTGTCAGCGCCATCAGCGCGGCGATCACCAGGGCGACCGCCAGCACGATCGGCATCCAGGCTTCCGCGCTGATGCCGAAGCCGTCCCAGCCTGCCCACCACAGCACCGCGGTGGCGTTGGCAATCGTCGCCACCGTGATCCAGCCGAGGTACAGGCTGAACGGCAGGTGTACCAGCCAGCGCATCCCCGCCGCGACCTTCTCCCGCCCGACGTTGAGCCGCGTGTAGATGGCAATGAGCGACACGAGCAGCACGAGCATGACGGCCAGCGTCAGCGGGAACCGCTCGTAGTGCCACAGCAGGATCCAGCCGATATTGGCGAGGCTGCTCAGCCAGTAGAACGGCGCGATGGCGCGCAGCACCCGGTTCTCGCGCTGCGCGGGCAGCGCCTGGTACAGGCTGTACGCGATCAGCGCCGCGTAGATCGCGCCCCAGATAGAAAAGACGTAGCCCGCCGGCGTGAAGTACACCTCAAAGCTGTCCGATACCGCGCCGGTCGTCTGCCCGTTGATGGGCAGTGCGTTAGCCAGCGCGTTTACGACGATCACCGCGACAGTCGCGAGCATCGTCGCCCACTGCCGTACCACATCCTTGTTCATTACCGACTCCGTTGTTAAACCCGGCAGGCAGCTTGAGCCCGCCAGGTGAGATGGTTCAATACTGCCCTGAGCATAACGGAGTTCTGTTGGCGTGTCAAATATCTGAATAATGTTTGTATAATGCTAATACTGCCGGCTTGCAGCGTACACCGCGCGGATCTCCGCCGCCTGTGCTGGTGTGAGCGTGGCAGGCTCGCCGAGCAGCATAGCCCGGTAAGCGACCTCAGCGCCGACCTCGACGTCATACGCAATCTCGTAAGCTTTGTCGAGGGTTGGGCCGAGCGCGACGAGCCCGTGGTTCTGCAGCAGCAGGCCCATCAGCTCGGGGCGTGTCCTGAACACGGCGGCAGCACCCTCGCCCACCGCCGGGGTGCCGGGGCAGGCGTACGGCGCGACGGGGATCGGCCCGCCCGCCGCGACCAGCTCGACGGACACGAGCGGGATCTCCCGGCCAAGCGCGGCGAACGTCAGCGCGTAGACCGAGTGCGTGTGTACGACCGCGCCCGCGTCGGGCCGCGACGCGAGCAGCGCGGTGTGCAGCCGGAACTCCGAGGATGGCCGCAGCCCACCCCGCCCGTCGATCAGCCTGCCGTCCGCATCGGCGATCACGATGTCCTCGGGCTGCAGGCGGTCGTAGTGCACGCCGGAGGGCGTGATGGCAATGTGCCCATCCCCGGTGCGCGCGCTGATGTTGCCCGCCGAAAGGCGGATCAGGCCGCGCGCGCTCAGCTTCCGGACGGTCTCCCACACCTGCTGTCGGATCTCGGCGTATGGCATGGCTGCTTGTCCTCGCACTGATAGGTAATCTGGCTGCCTGTGTTATACCACGAGGCGGCCCGCAGGAATCAAAAAGGCGAGGTTAGCCCGTTAGGACGTACCTCGCCCTCATCCCGCGGCATCCTCTGGATGCCGCACCCTTCTCCCGAGGGGAGAAGGGGCAGGTGACTGCCCGGCAGCGGCTTCCCTCTCCCGCCGGGAGAGGGATGTCGAGCCGCGTTTAGCAGCTCGACAGGGTGAGGGCAGACTCGCTACACCTGGATGAACTGGGGCAGCACCACGGGCCGTGACTGCGTCTCGCGGTAGAAGAAGTCCTCCAGCGCGCGGCGCAGGTCATGCTTGCCGCTGCGATACTGCCGCTTGATCTCCTCGCGGCTGGCGTTGATCAGCTTCTCCGAGTCGCGCAGGTGCACGAAGCCCCGGCTCACGATCTGCGGCTCGCCAACCAGCTTCTGCTGCTTGTTGACCGGGATCAGCGCCACGATGAAACCGTCCTGCGAGAGGCGCTGGCGGTCGCGCATCACGATCTCGCCGATCTCGCCGATCAGCCGCCCGTCCACGAACACGTCGTCCACGGCCAGCGGCTCGTCCGTCCAGGCAGCCTGCCCGTCCGTCACCCACTGCGCGCCGTTCTTAAGCACGAACACGTTCTCCGCCGGCATGCCGCTCTCGACGGCAAGCTGGGCGTGCAGGTGCAGGTGGCGCGGCTCGCCGTGCGCCGGGATCATGAACTGCGGGCGGACCGCTTCGATCATCGCCTGCATCTCGTCACGGCTGCCGTGGCCCGAGACATGCACGTCTGCCATGCGCCCGTACACCACGCTGGCGCCGCGCTCGAACAGCTTGTTGAGCATCCGGCCCACGTCTTCCTCGTTGCCGGGGATCGTGCCGCCGGAGATGATCACCGTATCGCCGGGGCCGATGTCCACCTGGCGATGCTCGCCATTGGCCATGCGGTTCAGCGCCGAGCGCGGCTCGCCCTGCGAGCCCGTCGAGAGGATCACGAGCTTCTCGGGCGCGACGCGGGCGTTGATGTCCACGATCAGGTCGCGCGACACCTTCAGGTAGCCCAGCTCGCGCGCCAGCTCGATATTGTCCACCAGGCTGCGCCCGGTGAGCGCGACCTTGCGCCCGTGCTTCTCAGCCAGGGCCATGATCTCCTGCAGCCGCGCGAGCAGCGAGGAGAAGGTCGCGATGATGATGCGCTGGCCCTGCGCTTCCGCGAAGAGGCGGTCCAGCGTCTCCCCGACCACCCGCTCGGTCGGCGTGCGGCCCGGACGGTCGGCGTTGGTGCTGTCGCCCAGCAGGGCGAGCACACCGTGCGGCGTCAGCTTGCGCAGCAGGTCGAGGTCGGTTGTGCGGCCTCCGGCTGGCGTCTCGTCGAGCTTGTAGTCGCCGGTGTGCACGATGGCGCCGACGGGCGTGTCGATCACAAAGCCGACCGAGTCCGGAATTGAGTGTGCCACCGGGAACGGCGTCACACGGAACGGGCCAAGCTGCACGCTCTCACGCGGCAGGATGGTGCGCAGGTCGGCGCGGTGCAGCACACCCTTCTCGGTGAGCTGGCGCTCGACGAGCCCCAGCGTGAGCCGCGTGCCGTAGACCGGCGCCTCGATCTCGCGCAGCAGGTAGGGCAGCCCCGCGATGTGGTCCATGTGGCCGTGCGTCAGAATAATGCCACGCAGCCGGTCCTGGTTCTGCACCACGTAGTCGAAGTCCGGCAGCACCAGGTCAATACCGTACATGTCGCTCTCGGGGAACATCACCCCGCAGTCCACGACGATCATATTGCGGCCGTATTCCAGGACCGTCATGTTCTTACCAATTTCCCCAAGGCCGCCGAGGGGAATAATCCGCAAATTCTTTGCCATAATCCTTCGTGTTAAACCTTATACCTCTAATATGTAAATACGTAATCGATCAGGCCGGGCACTTGCCATGACACGGCAAGGCAGCGTAGCCTGGGCGCACAATGCGCTAATCCATTAATCGCCGGTGGTGAAAGCTCGAACAGAGGGTGGCCACAGCCCGGGGCTGTGAACTTATCTGGTCGCTCTCAAACGTTGAGCGATTCGGGTGCCGGCTCGCGGTGGGCGAGCCGCTCGTCAGGGACAAAACTCGGCTTACTTAAATGGACAGGGCCTCCTAGACCGGAGGCCCTGTCGTGAGAGGTTACTTCGCTACGAAAGGCGAACGACGTTGGTGGCCTGCGGGCCCTTGGTGCCCTGCTCGATGCTCATCTCAACACGGTCGCCCTCGTTCAGGCTGCGGTAGCCGCTGGTCCCCTGGATGGCGCTGTAGTGGACGAAAACGTCCTTACCACCATCGTCGGGGGCGATGAAACCGTAGCCCTTTTCGGCGTTGAACCACTTCACGATCCCGGTAACACGGTCTGCCATGGGTAGAGATCTCCTTTACCCTACTACAAAAAGGAACATATTTTGTATGTAAGTGCGGCAGGGTAAAGTCGTGCGCATCAAAAAAACCCGGCATAAATGCCGGGTTCGTGTTCTTCGCCGAAACTTACTGCCTGCATTTACTACAGGCACAGTATACTCGACGTATTTGGGGAATGCAAGCCCCCGTTTCAGTGTTCTAACACTTGTCTGATTCAGAGCATATGTGCTAAAACACCGGCTCGAACATCGCCCGCATGCCCACGACGAGGATCCGGGTGTTCGGCGGCTGCTTCGCGGCGTACACTACCGCCTCGGCGACGTCACCGGCGTCTAGCATCTTCTCCAGCCGGGGCTCCCCCTCCTCGCGGCCCGTGCCGAAAGCGAAGTGCGTGCGCGTGCTGCCCGGTGCGATGATGCTGACCTTCACGCCCTTCTCGCGGACCTCGTTGTCCAGCGCCTGGCAGAAGCCGATCTGCGCGAACTTGGTCGCGACGTACACGGCCTCGCCGCCGTAGCCGTAATACCCCGCCTGGGACGACACCGTTATGATCGACCCGCTGCCCCGCTCGACCATCTCAGGCAGGAAGGCGCGCGTGCACAGGAACGTGCTGCGCATGTTGGTGTCCATCATCCAGTCGTATTCCTCGGGCGTGGTGTCGAGGATCGTGGCATAGCGGCCTACCCCCGCGTTGTTGACGAGGATGTCCACCTGCCCGAAGGCGTCCAGAGCCGCCTGCTTGAGCTTTGCGACGTCTGCCTCCTGGCTCACGTCGCACGGCACCGGGAGCGCCTTCACCCCCAGCGCCTCGACCTCTTCGCGCAGCGTTTCCAGGTCCTCGGCGGTGCGAGCCGCCAGCACGACATTCACCCCTTCGCGGGCCAGTGCGAGCGCCGTCGCCCGCCCAATCCCCCGGCTGGCGCCGGTGATAACTGCCACATTACCGCGCAGATCCACAGACATCGTCTTGCCTCCGTCAGTTGTGGTGGTACAGGATGGGATGCGAATCCAGCTACAACCGTAGCATACAGGTGGCGTTCGCCACAGGCAAGAAGTCCGGCTATCGCTCAAGCGCGGGTATGATACAATCAAACTTGACGACTTCATGCGCGCTGGCGCTGGCGAAGCGTTGGGCTCGACGCCCGTGCAAGCGTGCCCTCTTAATCTCTCATAATGGCGAACAAACGGAGGACGGCATGAAAGTACGGGACCTTCTCAAAGACAAGCAGCAGGCGCTCGTCACAGTAGGGCTCGACGACACGCTGCATGTCGCGAGCCAGCGTCTTGCCGAGCACAACATCGGGTTGGTGCTCGTCATGGACGAAGCGGGGAAGCCGGTCGGCGTTCTCTCGGAGCGTGACGTCGTGCGCGAGTTTGCCAGGCACGGCGGCGGCTGTGAGAGTCTGCTCGCGCGGGAGGTCATGACCGAGGATCCGATCATCGGCGTGCCCGACGACGAGCTGGCAGAGGTTGCCGCGATTATGATGAAGCAGCACATCCGCCATATGCCCATCGTGGACGGCGGCACTCTCGTCGGGTTGATCTCGATCCGCGACGTCGTCCAGGCCGAGCAGCGCGCCTCAAACGCCGAGCTGCGGCGGCTTCGCATGCACCTAAACAGCATGGTTTGACCTCGGAACCACAACCCTGCAAGCAGCCCCTCGGCAGCGGAGGAAACACCACGTGGCTGACATGAAAAACGTCCTCGGCTTGATCCTAGGCGGCGGGCGGGGTGCCCGCCTCTACCCGCTCACGCAGAAGCGCTCCAAGCCCGCCGTGCCGATTGCGGGCAACTACCGTCTCATCGACATTCCGATCAGTAACTGCCTGAACTCGGACATCGAGAAGATCGCCATCCTGACGCAGTTCAAGTCGGTGTCGCTGCACCGGCATATCACCCGCACCTACAACCGCGACATCTTTACCGACGGCTGGGTGGAGATCCTGGCTGCCGAGCAGACTGCCGAGGGTGCTGAATGGTATCAGGGCACTGCCGACGCCGTGCGCCAGCAGTGGGTCGAGATCGTCGCCGCCCGGACGAAGTACGTGCTCGTGCTGGCGGGGGACCATCTGTACCGCATGGACTACCGTGAGTTCGTGGATTTCCACATCGATACCGGCGCGGACATTACGCTCGCCGTGCAGCCCGTCGAGGCGCAGTATGCCCCCGGCTTCGGCATCCTGAAGCGCAACCCTGATGGCGAGATCGTCAGCTTCACCGAGAAGCCCCCCGCGGACCGGCTCAGCGGCCTTGAGAGCCTGCCCGGCTCGTCCAGACCGTTCATGGCGTCGATGGGGATTTATGTCTTCTCGACCGACATGCTCCGCCAGCTGCTCGAAGAGCCCGGTGACGACTTTGGCCATGACATCGTCCCCCGCTCGATCGACAAGCGCCGTGTGATGGGCTACATTTTCGACGGCTACTGGGCAGACATCGGGACGATCCGGCGGTTCTACGAGATCAACATCGAGATGTCTGCGCCGCGCGGGCCGTTCGAGCTTTACAATCCGAACTGGCCGATCTACACTCGCCCGCGCTTCCTGCCCCCCTCGGAAGTGCACGCTTCGCGGCTCGACCAGGTGCTCCTGGCTGACGGCTGCCATATTTACGAATCCGACATTGCGAACTCGGTTATCGGGCTGCGGAGCATCATCGGCCCCAATGCCACGATCCGCTCATCGGTGATCATGGGCGCGGATTACTACGAAACGAAGGCCGAAAAGGCGTATAACCGGCGCATTGGCCGGCCCTATATAGGAATCGCGGATGGCGCTTACATCGAGGGCGCGCTGATCGACAAGAACGCCTACATCGGGCGCAACGTGCAGATCCGCTCGGTGGCCGGGCAGCCTGACAGCGACCACGAGAACTGGTTCGTGCGCGATGGTCTGGTCATCGTACCCAAGAGTGCTGTGATCCCGGACGGCACCATCATCGGCGGCTGAGCGCGAGCCTATCCGGATGGGCCGAGGATGACCTCGCCTGCGTCGCGTTCCAGCACCTCGCCGGGCTGCTCCATGTGATAGTCGGCCCGCACGATGCCGCCCTCGTCCACGCGCAGCGTTAGCGCCGGCGTGAACGAGTCCGTGCTGGCGAATACCAGCCCGTACTCGCCGACCGGCCAGCCTGGCTCCTCAAGCGCATCGTCCGGCACGCGGTAGACGCCGTACAGAGACTCCACCGGAAAGGGGAGCAGGCTGCTGATCTCATCCGGCGGGACGGTCACGCCCTCACCGGGGCCCAGCACCGGCAGGTAGTTGACGGGGTCGCCCTCCGGCTGGCCGGGCAGGCACTTGGGCGGCCCGCCGAGGCCCTCCGCTGTGGTACAGCCCGCGGTTGTGAAGCTGATCAGCGCGTAGGTCACGTCGCCGTCGCCGCTCAACACGGCGGCAATTACCTCGTCTACGATGCCGATGCCGGTCGTCTGCGCGCCGGTATCCCCCCCGGTGGACTCGGACGTCGCTTCGGCCTGCGGCTCCTCGCCCGGCAGCGTCTCAACCGCAGCAGGCGTTTCTGCCGGCTGCGCCCCGCACCCCACTGCGGAAAGCCCGGCAATCAGCAGAACTATCCCGGCGTAAACCTGGCGCATGTGTCTCCCCCTCACCCCGAATCGAGCACCCGTACAGATTATTGCAGCGCGATGGACGGCCTGCAAGCAAACCGGCCTGCCGCTCGACGCCCGCCAAATCGTTGTACAATACAGGGCAGTGCGCCCACCCTGCACCCCGTGCCGAACACGTACGAGAAACAGGATTGATAATGCTTGCCAATACCCCGATGAAGATGGTCCGCGTGAGCGGCAGCCACCGCGAGATGGGCCGCCAGCTCGGCGAGGCCTGCGCCCCGGAGATCCACCGCATGCTGGACGTCTACCGCGCCAGCCTGCAAACCGCCTACAACGAGCTTCACCTCACCTGGCCCGAGGCGATGCTCCAGGCCAGCAAGTACTATCCGTTTGCCCGCGAGCACACGCCGCAGTACGTTGAGGAGCTGGAGGGCATGGCGGAGGCGGCGGGCGTCGCGTTCGACGAGTTGATGGTCGTCAACTGCATCGAGGCGATCACGTCCGATGCGCTGCACCTGGGTTGTACCAGCCTCGCCGTGAGCGGCGAGCGCACGCTCGACGGGCACGTGCTCGTGGCGCACAACGAGGACTGGCTGCCCGAGGATGAGGAGAACGCGTACCTCGTCCATGCCACCCCGGACGACGAGCCGCCGTTCCTGGCGCTTAACTACGGTGGCCTGCTGCCGAATATCGGCTTTAACGCTCTGGGCATCGCGCAGGCCTGTGACTCGGTATACCCCAACGACGCCCGCATCGGCGTGCCGCGCATCTTCGTGTCGAGGGCGGTGCTCGGCGCCCGGCAGATCTCCCAGGCGATCCGCCGCGTGATCATCAAGTGGCGGGCCGCAGGCTACAACCACCTGATCGCGGACCGCAACGGCGAGCTGTACAACGTCGAGGTCTCCGCCCGGCACTTCGCCACCATCTACGGCATGGAGGACGTGCTCGCCCACACCAACCACTACCTCACCGCCCGCATGAAGCCGTACGAGGACGGCACCGAGGACCTGATCAGCTCGCGGGTGCGGTTCAACCGCGCCCAGCGGCTGCTGCGTTCGGAGCCGTGCCATACGCCGGACACGCTCAAACGCATCCTCGGCGATCACGTCGACTATCCGAGCAGCATCTGCTCGCACACCGACCCGAACGACGACCCCATGGACCGGCAGAAGACCATCGCGTCGCTCATCATGGACCTCACCGACCTGAAGATGTATGCCTGCTGGGGGAACCCCTGCGAGGGCACCTACTTCGAATACTGTCTGGAGACCTGATTATGCCCGGCGACCCGCGAGAGCAGCTCAAGGCCAAGTACGAGCGCGGCGGCTGGCCCAGCCAGGCGCGTCCCGACGCCGGGCCCCCGGAGGGCTGGAGCATCCCGCTCATCATGTCCGTGCCCAGGCCGCGCAGCCACACGCCCTCGCCCGACGGCGCGCGCATCGCCTACCTGCTCGACGAGAGCGAGAACAGCAATCTGTACGTGATGTCCGCCAGGGGTGGGCTGCCTGCCGCGCTGACGTGGGATCGCGACCCCGTCGCGTACTGGTCGGACGACCCGCCGCAGTGGTCGCCGGATGGTCAATGGCTGGCTTTCACCGACAAAGACCACGTGTGGGTTGTGCCGGCGGCGGGCGGGCTGCCCTGCAGGGTCAGCGACTTCACCGGCGATGCGGGCTCGCCGCGCTGGATGCCGGACAGCGCCGGGCTGCTGGTGACGATCACCCGGCGCGACCGCACCCGCGTGCTGCTCACCGACCGTGACGGCGCGTGGCCGCGCGAGATCAGCCGGGGGCCGGGCCACGACTTCGACCCGCAGCCCTCGCCGGATGGCCGCCGCGTGGTCTACGTCCACCAGCCGCTTGACGACCTCGTCCGCACCGACCTGATGCTGGCCGACCTCGAATCGGAGAGTATCAGGCCACTGACGGGCACCCCGGCCCGGCACGACATCTCGCCGCGCTGGTCGCCGGATGGCCGGCGCATCGCCTTCCTCTCCGACCGGCCCGGTTTCTACGAGATCTTCGTGCTCGACGCGGCGACCGGCGCGGAGCGGCAGCTTACGCAGGCCGGGCACGACCTCGGCGACATCGCGTGGTCGCCGGACGGCGACCACCTGCTGTGCACGGTTAACCGGGGCGGCGCGCTCGACCTCGCGCTGGTGGATGCCGAAACCGGCGAGCTGACCGATCTGCGGGTGGGCTGCGGCGTGCACAGCCGCCCGCAGTGGCTGGCCGTGGGGCGGGCCATCACTTTCGAGTACGAGAGCCCGCAGGCCGCGCCGGAGATCTACCGGCTTGACCTCGACCTGGCGCAGGTCACGCCGCTGACCGCCAGCACGCCGCCCGCGCTGG
>CAZDLX010000117.1:9872-11620 GCA_964506005.1 uncultured Anaerolineae bacterium
GACCTCGACCTGGCGCAGGTCACGCCGCTGACCGCCAGCACGCCGCCCGCGCTGGCCTCGCGCGAGCTTGTGGTGCCGGAGCAGGTCAGCTACACCAGCTTCGACGGGCTGGAGATCCCCGCGTTCCTGTACCGGCCCCAGGAGCCGAACGGCGCGGCGGTGCTGTACCCCCACGGCGGCCCGACCTCGCAGTACACGCTGGAGTGGGACATCGTGGCGCAGTACTTCGTCGCGAAGGGCTACACCTGGCTCGCCCCGAACTTCCGGGGCAGCACCGGCTACGGCGTCGAGTACACGCGGGCCAACTTCGACGTGTGGGGCGTGGACGATACGAAGGACTGCCTCGCCGGGGCGGATTTCCTCGCCGCGCAGCCGGGCATCGACGCGGGCCGCATCGCCATCTTCGGCGCGAGCTACGGCAGCTACCTCGCCGTGACCTCGCTGGCCTACGACCCCAGGCACCGCTTCGCCTGCGGCGTGGCCAAGTACGGCGACTGCAACATCCTGACCTCATGGGCGCAGGGCAACCAGTCCAGCCGGGAGGACCTGGAGCGCATGATGCGCCACCCCGCGCAGAACCGCGCCGCCTACCGCGCCGGCTCGCCGGTGTGGCAGGTAGCGGCCATCGAGAAGCCGCTGCTCATCGTGCACGGGCTGCAGGACCCGATCGTACATCCGCTGCAGTCCGAGGAGCTGGTCGAGGCGCTCAAGCGCGAAGGCAAGACGTTCGAGTACAAGACCTACCCCGACGAGGGGCACGGGCTGCTGCGCCGCCGCAACCGCATCGATTTCCACCAGAGGCTGGAACGTTTCCTCGACTGGTACCTCATCTGAACCGGAGGGCCCATGACCGACGTGATCCGCTACGAATGCCTGACCTGGCCGGAGGTCGCCGCCCTGCCGCGCGACGTGCCGCTCGTGCTGCCGCTCGGCGAGCGGTGCGACCTCGACATGGTCGGGACGCGGCTCGGCGCGACGCTGCTGTGCGTACTGCCTGCGCTGCCCTACGGCTGGCCCGGCAGCCCGGTCGACGTGGGCGCGGAGATGCTGCGCCGCGTGGTGGCGGGTATCTTCAGCGGGCCGCAGGAGGAGGGCTTCACGCGGCTGGTCGTGGCCCACAGCTGCGAGGTGACGCTGGAAGTAGAGGGCGTGCGGGAGATCCGCCTGCCCGCGGCGGGCGCGCTGCCCGAGCCGCTCGCCACGCCGGAGCGCGTCATCGTCATCCCCTGCGGGCACACCGAGCAGCACGGCTTCCACCTGCCGATGAATACCGACACGGTGATCATCGACGCGATCACGCAGGGCGTCGTCGCCGCCATCCCCGGCGAGGCGGAGGCGCTGCCAACGCTGCCCTACGGCGTCAGCACGCACCGCGCCGAGTTCGCGGGGACGTTCAACATGGGCGGGCGGGTGTTCGAGGACTTCATGCTCGCGGTCATCGCGCGGCTCGCCGAGCGCGGGGCCGACCGCTTCTACCTGATCAGCGGGCACGGCGGCAACTGCTCGTTCCTTGTCAACGCGGTCAAGTACGCCGGGGAGCGCCACCCCGGCATTTTCGCGGCGACGACCTGGCTGCACACCTCGGGGCGCATCGCCGCGCCGGTGCTGGCGCAGTACCGGCGCTCGGCGCGGGGCGGGATGGGCCACGCCGGAGAGCTGGAGACGGCCTACATGCTGCACCTGCGGCCTGAGTTGTGCCACATGGAGCGCGTCGTCGACGAGACGGAGTTCATCGCCACCGAGGGCTA
>CAZDLX010000118.1:0-11537 GCA_964506005.1 uncultured Anaerolineae bacterium
AGTCCTGGGCGGGTCATGCGCAAGAGCGCCGGAGAGGCGCTCTTTTTGATTCGGTGGTGGGGTGTTTTCGGGCCGAGAAGTGGCACAGAGCATGAGCTGCGTCATCAAGCGCGCGCCAGGCTGGTTACGACAACGTGCTTCAGCCTGCCGCTGGCGGAGTGAGGGATAGAGGGAGACGTGAAGAGCGCCGGTGAGGCGCTCTTTTTGATCCAACAGGTTCGCGGTCGGAAAGGCTCCACGTGCGGGTGTATCACCGCTTCTCGGCGAGGTAGGCGAAGAAGCCCGCGCGCCGCAGCGCCTTGAGCGTCAGCGCGCCGAGCACCCCGCCCAGCGCACCCCACACGATGTAGCCGCCGGCAGCCCACGCCAGGCCCAGCGTCACGAAGCCGATGGGCGCCCCGGTGATCAGCCCGAACAGCCACTTCACCACGAACTTGCCGAGGTGGCCGAGAGTCGCCGCCAGCACGGCCGTCGCCATCTGGTCCGGCTTGCCGAGCAGCATCAGCGCCAGATCGGTCCCGACCCCGACCACCAGGTACGACAGGAACGTATTCAACGCGCCGAAGTCGCCGAGCCCCATGAATGCGGCGATGATGGCCGACGTCAACCCGACCAGGCTGGCAGCGCCCCGCTTGGGGACAATACCCGCCGCCACGATGATGATCGCCATCCAGAACAGGCCCGAGTGGCCGGTCAGGCGCAGCGGCAGGCGCAGCGCGATCTTCGCTACGACGATGAGCGCCGCCAGAATCGCCAGCAGGATCAGCTGGAATGTCGTGAAGTACGGCTCACGTGCTGGCAGTCCGGGGCTGACCTGCTGTGGGCTATCGGTTGACATGTCGCTTCCTCCCTTGTGGCTCTGCCACGCTCACGGCGTAACAATCTCGATCCGGTCGACGTCCTGCACCCACTCATCGCGCACGTCCAGGCGCTCCAGGCCCCGCGAGACCAGCTTGAGGGTGCCGCGCCCCGAAACGTCGAACATGACCATGTTTTCCTCGTCTTCGACCTCGCTCCATACCATGTTGACGGACTTATCGCGGCTGCTGCTGCTCACCATGACCGTCGCACCCGGGTCCAGGTCGAAGTTGCCCAGGGTCAGCCGGATCACGTCACGCAGCAGCCAGCCCTGCTGCGTCTTGCCCTCTTCGTCGTCCACAAAGCTGACCTCTGTGAGCTGGCTGAGGTCATCGGGGACGAAGCCCGCCACAAGCGAGCCGTCCAGGTAGATGGGAATGGCCCCCGGCGGCAGGTCGGGCCGCGCCGCGGCCTGCTGCTGGCGCCGGATCAGGTCGCCACCCAGCACCGCGCCGACGATGACGACGATGGCGAGTAAAGCAATCAGGATGCGTGTTCGCTGTGACATACTGCCTCCTTCAGCGTCATATATTGGCGAGACGCCACACGGTGAGCCCCACGCCGGTCAGAATCGCCCCGCCAAGCAGCGCCCAGTCGAGCGGTTTCAGGGTGAGCTGCCGGTAGGGGCGGCGGTGCGGCGCGTCGAAGCCGCGCGCGTACGCAGCCTCCGTCATAGACCACGCCCGCTTGGTCACCAGGACGATGGCCGGCACCGAGAGCGCGATCATGTCGGCGACGTTCTGGCGCAGCTTGCGCCAGCCCGCCGGCGGCTGCCAGGCGCCGCGCGCCTGCTGGGCCTCGCGGATGGTCCGCCACTCCTCGTCGAGCAGGCCGAGGCTCTGGAAGGCCAGGCTCAGGCTGAACGCGTAGCGGTACGGCACGTGCATCCACTCCAGCGCCAGCCGCAGTTCGGCGGGGGTCGTGGTGGCGAAAAACATCGAGAAGGCGCTGGCCAGCAGGCTCAGTCGCAGGGTGATCGACACGGCAAGCTCCAGCGAGACGAGCAGCCAGTCGATCACAAACAGGCCGATCAGCAGCCACTTCAGCCGCCACACCTGGCGGGCGGCGCCTTTCAAGACGCGCGCCCAGGCCATGAAGGCAATGTAGACCAGGATCGCCACCGCAAGCTGGGTCAGCGGCAGCATGACGGCCAGCGACGCCGACAGGCTGAGCGCCAGCTTGGTGCGCGGGTCGACCGGGCGCAGCGGCGATGTCTCGACGAGCTCGACCTGCCAGGCGCCGGGGGTGAGTCGGTGGCGGCGTTTCACAGCGTGACCAGCCTCCCATCTTCATACAGCCAGTCCGGCACGTAAAGCCCGATCGAGGCCCAGGCGCTGCTGTCGGCGAAGACCTCGCCGGGCGGCCCGTCGGCAACGAAGCCATCAGCGCCCAGCAGGATGATGCGGTCCGCCCCGGCGGTGAGCGTCAGGTCGTGGGTGGTCATGATGACCACCTGGCCTGCCCGGTTCAGGGCGCGGGCGACGTGGAGCAGCATGTGCTTGTGGCGCACGTCCTGCCCGAGCGATGGCTCATCCAGCAGCACCCCGTGGCGCGGCTGCCTCAGCAGGACCGTGGCGAGGGCTACGCGCTTCTTCTCGCCCTCGCTCAGCAGCAGCGGCGGCGTGCTCTCGTAGCGGGCCAGCCCCAGCACGTCAAGCAGGTGTTCGTACAGGGCCATGTCGGGATCGTCGACGCGGTACAGGATCTCGTCGCGCACCGAGGCGTTGAACAACTGGAGGTCGGCATTCTGAAACACAAGCCCGAGGTCGGGCCGCTCGCCGTTGACGTCGATGCTCCCGTCGTAGCGTACCAGCCCGCCGAGGGCGCGCAGCAGCGTGGTCTTGCCAACGCCGTTGCGACCCACGATGGCGACCGTCTCGCCGCCGCGCACGGTGAGGTCGAGGCTGCGGAGCACCGCCCGCCCGCCAAGCTGCACCGTCACGCCCGCGGCGGAGAGAGTCAGCGGTTCCGGCGGCTGGCGGAACTGCAGGGCAGTGTGCGAAGTCGCCTCGGGAAGTGCGGGGCGGGCGGCGCCATTGAGCGAGAGCCGCCGCAGCCCCGGCACCCCGTCGAGGAACTCGGCCCGGTGCTCGAACACGACGACCGAAGTGCCCTCCCGGCTGAGATCCGTCAGGCGTTCGACCAGCTCCGTTGCAGCGGTCACGTCCAGCATGGAGAACGGCTCGTCGAGCACCAGCGTCGAGGGGCGGCGCGCCATGATCGCCGCCAGCGCCAGCTTCTGCTGCTCCCCGCCTGACATCGTCTGCGGGATGCGGCCCCGCATGGCGGCCAGCCCGAAGCGAGCGAGCGCCTCTTCGAGCCTCGCGCCGATCTCGTCGCGGGGCAGCCCGAGGTTCTCCAGCCCGAAGATGATCTCGTCTTCGACGGAGACGCCCAGCATCTGCGCCGCCGGGTTCTGAAACACCATCCCGGCATGTTCGGCGAGCTGCCACAGCGGGTGATCACGGGTTGCCAGCCCGTCAATCGAGATGCTGCCGTGCAGCGTGCCGCGGTACAGGTGCGGGATCATCCCGGTGAGACAGCGGGCCAGCGTACTCTTGCCGCTGCCAGAGACCCCGGCAACGTGCAGGAACTCGCCGGGCGAGACGGTCAGCGAGACGGGCGGCAGACCCCGGTCGCTTTGAGGATACTGGTACGCTACCTGCGCGGCTTCGATTCGGAAAGGCATGCAGCTCGTCTGATGAACTATGGCGTGCGTTAACGGGTTCGGTGGCGTGAAACAGCCGGGCTACTCTATGGGCTACGATACCCACTCCACATCGCCGGTGTGCTCGGTGTCGTAACCGCCCAGCGCCTCGATGGCAGCCTTGGCCTCGCCGGTTGCCAGTTCGGCGGCAAGCCGCTGCACCGGCTGCTCCTCCCACACGTCTTCGGGGATGATGATGTCGTAATGCTCGGTCGTCAGCAGCACGAAGTCCAGCCCGTAGGTCCGCGCGGCGGCTTCGATGCCGAGCCCAACGTCGGCGCGCCCCTCGCCGACGGCGCTGGCGACTTCCGAGTGCGTCAGCACCTCATACTCGTAGCCGTCGATCTGCGCCGGGGAGATGCCAAGCTGGTGGAGCCGGGCGTCCAGCCAGACCCGCGTGCCTGCGCCGGGCTGCCGGTTAATGAAGCGCACCCCCTCGCGGGTAAGGTCGGTGAGCGTCTGCAGATCGAGAGGATTGCCCGGCGCGACGATCAACCCCACGCGCCGGTCGGCGAGCCGGAGCAGGGCGATCTGGTGGCCCGGCAGCAGTCGCCGGACAAAGGCGCCATTGTAGGTGTCCGTCTCGACGTCCAGCAGATGCGCCCCTGCGATGTCTGCCCCGCCCTGCGCCAGCGCCATAATGCCGCCCAGGCTCCCGGCGAACGAGAGCTTCAGGGCAGTGTCCGGCACCAGCCTCGCGAAACGACCGGCCAGCAGGGCCAGCGCCGGATCGTGGCTGCCGACGAAGCGAATCTCGTGGCTGGGCCGTGCGTTGACAGCACTCACCGTCGCCCGCCAGCGGTCGAGCGCCATCTGCACGGCGCCTTCGATCTCCTCGACGGCGTACCCCGACGACATCGCGCTGAGCAGGAAGCCCTCGGCCTGGTTGACCAGGGCGGCGCGGCGCAGCGGGGTCTGGGTCACGGCGAGCGCGCCGGCTGCTACGCGAGTGCCTGCGCCGGGCCGGCTGACGATGAGCCCCTGCTCGGCAAGCTCCTGGTATGCACGCAGGACGGTGCCGGGGGCACAGTTCCACTTCTTCGCCATCTCGCGGACGGTTGGGAGCTCCGCGCCCGGCTCCAGCGTGCCATACAGGATGTCCTGCCGTATCGACTCCGCAATTTCCTGAAAAATGGTGGCCCGGTCCATTCTTTCCCCCAAACACTTCAAGCTGTGCAGACGCCTTGACGCGATCTGTCATCAACTTAACGTGACAATTATACTATACTAAGTGACACAATGCGGCTATACTGCTGTTGAAAGTCATCCTCTTTGGCGCCCGGATAGCAGCAACAGAAATGACATCTCGCCCTCGCTACACCTACTCAACGCGTGACCTGCTGATGATGGCAGCGCTTGCCGCGCTGGGTGGCGTCACAAGCACTTACGTCAACGCCCTTGGCGATGCGGTGCAGTCGGTCGTGGGCTTCGCGGGCACAACCCAGTGGGCCGCCGGGCTGCACGTCCTGTGGCTGATCCTGGCAGTCGGGCTCACGGGCAAAGCCGGTGCGGGCACCATCACCGGGCTGCTCAAGGGCGCGGTCGAGTTGTTGACGGGCAATACGCACGGCCTGCTCGTCCTGCTCATCGATCTGATCGCCGGGGTGCTGGTTGACCTCGGGCTGCTGCCCTTCCGCAACCGGGACAGCCTGCCCGCCTACGCCTTCGCGGGGGGGCTGGCTGCCGCTTCGAACGTTTTCGTGTTCCAGCTGTTCGCCTCGCTGCCGGCTGACATCCTGGCCTACGGCGCGATCCTGCTGATCGGCGCCGTCGCCTTCGCGTCGGGCGTCGTGTTCGCGGGTGTGCTGGGCTTCGCGCTGCTGAATGCTCTCCGCCGCTCGGGCGTCGTGAAGAACCACGAGCCGCAGGTCGTCAACCGGAGAGCGTATCTGGCGGGTCTGGCTTTCGCCCTGATTGTAGCAGGCGGCCTGTTCGTCTACCTGCGGCAGTCGCTGCGCGGGCCTGCGGACGTACACATTGGCGGGGCAGTCGCGGCCCCGTATGACTTCCCCTCGGAGCACGGCGATATTCCCCTGGTGACGGCGGAGGTGGCCTCGCGCGGGGCGGCCACCCGCTACGAGGGCTACTCGCTTGCCGAGATCATCCGTTATGCCGAGCCCGAGCCCGGTGCGGAGAACATCCTGCTGCGGGCCATCGATGGCTACGCGTTTCTGATCGGCATGGACGAGCTTGAGCGCAACCCCAATATCCTGCTCTCGCCTCAGGGCAGGGGGGACGAGGCCTCGTTCAACATCGTCGGGCCGGAGAGCAGCAAGGCCTGGGTGCGCAGCATTCAGGAAGTGATCGTGATTGGCGCATCCACGCTGCCCGTCGAAGGTGCGCTCGACGCCCCGGCAGAGTTCAACCCGGCGGACTGGGTCGCCTCGATGGATAGCATCGATCTAAACGTCGGCGGCGCTGTGCAGAAGCTGCAGGGTACGCCGCTCGGCGAGGTGCTGGCCTCCATGCGACCCGAGCCCGGTGCGGAGTCGGTGGTGCTGCACGGCGCAGACGGCGAGACCGTCTCGCTGCCGCTGCCCGAAGTGATGGCGGACGACAGCATCCGGCTGTTCACCGTCGTCGAGGCCGATGCCGTGTGGTTCGCCGTCGCCCGCATGGATGGCGAGGTCCTGCTCGCGCCGGTGACGCGCATCGTCGTCCAGTGATTGCCTTCCGGGATTTCAGCTACCGGTTCGCGGGCGGACGCCGGGACGCTCTGCGGAACCTGAACCTTAACATCGAGCGCGGCGAGTTCGTCGCGATCACCGGCCCGTCGGGGTGCGGCAAGTCGACGCTTGCGCTGGCGCTTGCCGGGGTGCTGTTCAGCCAGTATGACGGCGAGGCGTCGGGCTCGGTGAGCGTCGCGGGGCTGGATGTGCAGCAGACGCCGGTCTACGACGTGGCCGAGATCGTGGGGCTGGTGCAGCAGAACCCCGAAGCGCAGTTCTGCACGCTGACGGTGCTCGACGAGATTGCCTTTGGGCTGGAGAACCGCTGCCTGCCGCCTGCCGAGATCCAGCAGCGGATCGACGAGGCGCTCGGCATCGTCGGGGCGAGCCATCTCGCCGACCGGGAGCTGGCGACGCTCTCCGGCGGGGAGCAGCAAAAGGTCGCGATTGCGGCCATGATGGCCACGCGCCCGCAGGTGCTGATCTTCGACGAGCCGACGTCGAACCTCGACCCGCCTGCCACCGAGGAGATCTTCCGCGTGATTGCGGAGATCCGCGCCCGTGAGGACATCACGGTGATCGTGATCGAGCACAAGGTTGGCTACCTGGCACGCTTCGCGCCCCGGCTGATTACCGTGGAGGACGGGCAGGTGGTGCGCGACGAGCCGTTCGAGAAGCGTCCCGCCCCCAGCCAAACGCGGGCTGTGCGGCCTGATCCACCCCCCGACACGCCGGTACTCATCCGTGTCGGGGGGCTCACCGCCGGGTATGGCGAGCACGACGTGCTGCGCGGTGTATCGCTGTCGGTGCGCGGCGGCGAGCTCGTCACCCTGATGGGCGACAATGGCTCCGGCAAGTCCACGCTGCTGCACGTGTTGAGCGGGCTGCACAGGCCGCGCTCGGGGGCTCTCGACGTGCTGGGGCACGACCCGGCAAAGACGCCGCCCTCGACGCTGGCGCGGGAGGCCGGCGTGGTCTTCCAGAACGCCGAGCACCAGCTCTTCGCCTCGACGGTGTGGGATGAGGCGATGTTCGCCCCGCACAATTTCGGGCTGCCAGGCGAGCCCGTGCAGGCCGAAGCCGGCGCGCTGCTCAGCCGCAGCGGGCTGGGCGACCGCCTGCAGGACCATCCCTACCGGCTGAGCTACGGGCAGAAGCGCCGCCTGAACCTGATCTCGGTGCTGGCCTACCGCCCGAAGCTGCTGCTGCTCGACGAGATCCTCATCGGGCAGGACGCCGATAACGTGGCCTTCCTGATGGGGCTGCTGGAGGAACACACCCGGAACGGCGGCGCGGTGATCATGGTGAACCACAACCCCGAGGTGGCGGCCCGTTACGCCAGCCGGCTCATTTTCTTAGAAGCGGGGCAGGTGGCGGTCGATGCACCCGTGCCGCAGGCATTCGACGCGCTGGTGCGGCGGGGCAAAGGTGCGTACGTGCCGTATGGCTGGCCATCTGAGGCGGCGTCGTGAAGCCTCTAATCACCTACCAGCGCGGTGACAGTCTGCTGCACCGCCTGCACCCGCTCACCAAGCTGCTGTGGCTGCTGGTGCTGACCGTGCTGGTGTTTGCCGTGAAGCGCTGGTGGCTGGCGCTCGGGGTGGTGGGAGTGGCGCTCGGGCTGTTCGCGGCGCTGCGGCTGCCGCTGCACCGCGCACGCGGCGCGAGGCTGTTTGCCTTCACGGCGCTGGCTCTGCTGGCGCTACAGGCCGTGTTCCTCGATGCGGGGCAGACGCTCCTGCGGCTTGGCCCGGTAGATGTTACGACGGGCGGGCTGGAAGCCGGTGTGTATGTGGCCTCCCGCTTCTTGAGCGTGGTGCTATTCAGCTACCTGTTCGTGTTCACCACCTCGCCGAATGACCTGGCGTACGGCCTGATGCAGGTGGGGCTGCAGTACCGATTCGGCTTCACGCTGGTGACGGCGCTGCGGCTCGTGCCGGTCTTCGAGCGCGAGGCGCAGATGGTGTACCGCGCCCAGGTGATGCGCGGCGCGGCGTACGACCGGAAGAACCTGACCCGCTTTCTGCTGCTGGCCCGGCAGTTCTTCCTGCCGATGCTCGTATCGGCGCTGGGCAAAGTGGACGCGCTTGCGGTGTCGATGGAGGGCCGCTGCTTTGGCAAGTACCCGACGCGCACATACCTGCGCTCGGTCCGTTTTAGCCGCCAGGATGGTGCGGCACTGGGGCTGCTGGTGGTGATCATCGCGCTGCCCCTCACGTTCAGATTGATCGGAGGTTGAATGACGACAAGAAATCGCCGGCTGCTATCGATCGTCGTAATCATCATCGCCTTCGCCGGCATCGGCGGCGCTGGCTTCGCGCTTGGCAAGGGGACCGTGCCGGTGGGAGTCGTCTCCCAGTTTGGCGTCCCCTTCCTGGTCGAGGAAGCCCGAGCCATGTACGAGTGCTCGGAGTGCCACGAGCCCGCCGATTTCCACACCTGCACCACCTGCCATGATGATCATGGCGCCGTCGAATTCGCAGAGGTGCCATTCTTCAACATGGTAGTGTTCACCGGCGACGTGCCTAACCCCGGGTTCATCCGCCTGAACGACATCCTGCCGTACCGGGAGCACCCCTACACGCAGCTTGTCGTCGAGGACTTCCTCACGGGGCAGGGCGTGACGGACTTCGTGAGCGTGACACTGGCCTCCAACGACGGCGGCCATGTGACCATCGAGCCATCGGACCTGAACGAGCGCGCGCTGCTGCTGCCCTACGCCGACGGCATCCGGTTCGCCTCGGAGGACCTGCACGTCTCGACGTGGCTCAAGGGCATCACGCGTATCATCGTCGTCGGCGAGGAGACGCCGCTGACCATCAACGGTGAGGCCACGTCCATCGGACGGCTGCTCATGGGTGCCACACAGTCTGTCACCGTACAGGAGACCGACGTGATGTTTGTCAGCGAAGAGGACGGGCAGACGCGAACCGCGAAAACCGCGCGGCGGCTTGAGGGCGCGCCACTTTCGGTCGTCGTCGGGCCGTTTGAGACGCTCACTGCCACCAACGCCGCGGGAGACACGTTCGAGCTCTCCGCCGAAGACGCCCACAACGCGCTGCTCGTCGCCGAGCGCGGCGGCGTGACGCTGGTGCTGCCCGACCGCGGGCGCTCGCAGTGGGTCGAGAAGGTCGTGGAGATCGAGTCGCGATGAGACGCCGGTACGGGTGCGGGCTGGCGGTTATCGTCCTCGCCCTTGCCGGGTGCCGTCCGGCGTGGGAGGTGACGATCAGCGGCGCGCCCGGCCAGGTGAGCGTGGATGCTGAAGTGATCGAGTCGCTTGCCGACTTCGCCGTCGAGGTCGAGGACGACGCCCTGGTGCCGCTGGAGCAGGTCTTGTACGAGCAGGGCTACAAGGTCATCGACGAGATTGTAGTGGAGGACGGCGCCGGAGCCGAGTATCGCTACGAGTGGGCAGCAGTCACAGACAGCGCCTACTGGCTCGACGAAGGCAGCCTGCAGATCGATGGCGAGGTGATCGAGGCGGCGGCGATCAGGGTAGAATCCTCAGACATCCTCGCGGATGTCGAAGCGTCCATCACGGACATCGCGCCGACGGCGGCCCTCGCTCTTGGCCTGCCTGCACCGGCAGAAGCAACCGGCAGCCCGTTGGTCGAAACATCCGCCGAGCACGTGCTGCTGCTGTTTCTCGACGGCTTCGGCTACGTGCGCTACACCGAGGCGCGAGAAGCCGGGCTCATCCCCAATCTCGCGGCGCTTGAGCCGCCGCTGCTGGGCATCACCACCTACCCGTCGATCACGAGCGTGTCATCCGCCTCCGTGCTGACGGGCGCACCGCCAGCCGTGCACGGCGCCAACCGGCGCGGTATCCGCAAGACGGAGACGGAAACGCTGTTCGACGTTGTCGCCGGGGCCGGGCTGGAGGGCGTCGCCGTCGAAGGTGAGGCACTGCCGTTCAACCTGCGCTCCGCCGACTTCGTGCTGTCGGGCGACCGGGATCTCAACGGCAGCACCGACGACAACGTGCTGGCGAACGCGCTTGCCGTGCTGGACGAGGGCATGCCGGGCCTGCTGTACGTGCATTTCCACGGGATCGACGACACCGGGCACACCTACGGACCCGACGCGCCGGAGGAGGAAGAGGCAATCCGGCAGGTCGACGCGGCGGTGGGAGAGATCCTGTCTGCCCTGCCGCCGGATACGCTGGTCATCATCTTTGCCGACCACGGCCAGCATCTCGTTAACGAGAGTGGCCGGCTGGGCAATCACGGCCACCTGATCGAGCGCGACATGCTGATACCTGTTTTCATCATTGAACCCCGGTAAGGAGGAGTAAAACCATGGCAAAACGATTCTGGCTAGCAAGCGCTCTGCTGCTGGCGGCCAGCCTGGTACTGGCAGGCTGTGGCGGTGGCGGCGCGCCGAAGGTCGATTGGGATCTGTCTGTGACGGGCGATGTCGCCGAGCCACTCACGCTCTCCTACGACGAGCTGGCGAAGATGGAGCTGATTGAGCTTAACGACGTCTTGATGGAGAAGTCGACCGGTGAGGACGAAGTGACCTCATGGGCGGGCGTGCCGCTGGCCGATGTGTTCGAGCGGGCGGGGGTGAGCGACCCATCGTCGATCACCGTGCTGGCTGCCGACGGCTACGCCATCGAAGTGACGCGCGATGAGCTGCAGGGCGGCATCGTCGCCCTGAAGGATGCCGAAGGGTGGATCGCCGAGACGGCACCGGATGACGGCCCGATCCGGCTTGTCACGCCGCAGACCCCGGCCAACCGCTGGGTCTTCCAGCTCACCGAAATCCAGATCCACCAGTAAACGTTTCGTTCAAAAGGAGGAAAGCATGTCTAGCAAGAAGTTTGCGCTGCTCGTCTCACTGCTGCTCGTTCTGGTGCTGGCGCTCGCCGGCTGCACCGGGGCTGCCAATACCGGCGGCGATGGTTCCGGTGGTGGCGGCGGGGACGGCTCGGGCGGTGGTGGTGGTGATGGCTCCGGCAGCGGCGGCGGCACGACAGGTGACACCGGCGCGGCGGGGCTGAGCATCGCCGGCATGGTGGACAACGAGATGTCGTGGACGGAGGAAGAGGTCCGCGCCATGGAGACTACGGAAGCGGTCCGTGAAAACAACGCGGGCGAGGAAGAGACCTACACCGGCGTCTCGCTCAACGCACTGCTGGACCAGGCAGGCGTGCAGGATGGCGCGTCGACCGTGGTCCTGGTCGCAGACGACGGCTACGAAGTCGAGGTTCCACTTGCCGATCTTCGCGCCTGCACCGACTGCATCGCCTCCTTCCGCAACCAGGGTGGCTTCAGCAGTGTGATGCCGGGCTTCCCGGG
>CAZDLX010000119.1:0-11135 GCA_964506005.1 uncultured Anaerolineae bacterium
CTTCCGACTTCGACGTGATGAAGTCGTGGATGTCGGGGTGGTCGACACGCAGCACGCCCATGTTGGCGCCGCGCCGCGAGTTATGCGTCACCATGCCGTTGGCAAGGTAAGTGTGGCTGTCGTCTACCTCAAGGTCAAAGGTGAGCGCCTCGCCCGCCGGTTCCACCGCCTCGACGGTCACAAACCAGAGGTCGTCAACAGGGCGGACATGCGCTGCGAAATCAGGGTACTGCTCGGCAAGCCGGGCGTAGCCGGACAGTGTCAGTTGGCGGTCCCCGCGCTGGTAGCGGAGCAGCTGCCGCCGCAGGCGTGGTGATGTAGACCGGAGCTTCTTGCCCTGCCCCCTGCCCTGCCGGTCAATCTGTGGCAGGCTAGTGGCCTCCAGCACCGGCGTCACCCAGTAGCCGGCATGAGGCAGCGGGTAGCTGGACTCTCTGGCGAGGTCGGGGTCGAACGACAGGCACGCGGCAAACCGCGAACCGGAATCGCAGCCGATCCGCTGGCGCCATGCCTCCAACCCCCGGAACGAGTTGATGCGCAGGCTCCACATGGGCTGCGCGCCGTAGCGCTCCTCACCCGTTGGCTGTACCGAGATACGGACCGGGCAGCCGAGTCCGATGAGCAGTGTCGCCACTTCGCGAATCAGGGCTTCGGAGCTGCTCAGCAACTGCGGGTAGTTGTGCGAGAGCGAGCCGTCCGCCTCAAACAGGCCGCGCAGGAATGCACCCACGACCTCGGGGGGACTCTGGCGGAGCAGGCGAGGTACCCGCACCTCGCTGCTGCGTGCCTTCACAAAGCCGTTGAGTGCGAAGAAGTCTTTCACTGCCCGATTATCGACGACGTAGGTGACTGACGCGTCGTCCGTTTTCTGCATCCGGTGGACCGCAACCTGCGCGCCGAAAACGCGCCGCATCAGAGCGGGCATCTCGTCCATGAGGTAGCTGTCATGCGCCACGCAGACACCCATGCGGTGATCGTTCTCAGCTGCGGCACTAAAGCCGTCGCCGGCCATGTAGCCCAGGAAGAAGGCCAGATCTTCGTCGAGCACCGCGGGGAAGGTGGGCATGACCTGGTTGCCGTGGTGCCGCTCGGGGTGCTTCAGCCCCTGCAATTGACCGCTGTGCTGCCCCAGCTTCATCAGGATCGAGTCGCCGGGCTGCAGGTCTTCGAGCTTGCGCCACGCGGGGCCATCGGGTGCCATCACCTTGACGCGGTGGTTATGCGTGCCGGTGAGTTCGAGCCCTGCGTCGGTCTTCACCCGAAGAACTGGGGCGACGCCGTTGTTGTACCCCGCCCCTGATCGCTTCCAACCGTCGTCTGTGGCAGCGAGCAGTTCGTGCTCGTCCCACGTACCCGGCTCGCTGTGCTGCACAATCTCATCGAGGCGCAGCAGTCCACGGTCGGTGAACACCAGCGTATCCGGCAGCAGGCAGCCGCCCTGGGCGATCTCCCCGAAGGCCTGATCATACACCCGCAGGAAGCCGACCGGGCCAGTGGCGTCGCCGTTGCTGCTCGAGACGCGCGCCCCTTTCGGGCGCAGGCGGCTGAAGCTGAACCCGTTGCCGCCGCCCGTCTGCTGGATCAGCGCCGCGTTGCGCAGCGTCTGGAAGATGCCCTCCTCGTCGCGCCCCATATCGTCGGAGATGGCAAGCACGAAGCAGGCCGCAAGCTGCCCCAGCGGCGTGCCCGCGCCCGTGAAGGTCGGCGAGTTAGGAAAGAAGCGCTTGCTCGTCAGCAGGTCGTAGAATCGCTCGGCAACCGCCTGGCGATCCTGCCCGTGCGTCTCTTCAGGCGCGGCGACGTTCCATGCGACGCGCCAGAACATCTCTTCAATCGTCTCGGCGGGCTGCCCGTCCGGCCCCTTACGCAGATAGCGCTTCTCCAGCACCGTCCGCGCGTTCTCCGATAAGTCGATACCCTGCTCAAGCTCAGGGCGCCGCCCGTTCAAGCCCGACTGGATGTCCTTCTCTACCTGACCCACGCGACTCTCCCTCCTGTGCGGAGATGCCGTTCCGCACTTCAAACAGTACTTGTTTTACTCAGCGACGCGCACGCGGCTGGTGGTTAGAATGCCCGTTGTGATTGTTGTGCCCCAGCTCCAGGATGCGGCCAATCTCGCTTTGGACCGCGTCCAAATCGTCCAGCCCCAGAAAGACGATGGCATACCGGATGTACGCGATCTCGTCCAGGTCACGCAGACCCTCGATGACCAGCTCGCCGATGGTGCGGCTGGAGACCTCGCCCGCGGGCTCTGCCCTGAGGCGTGCCTCGATCCCGCCGATGAGCCGGTCGATAGCCGCCTCCGATATCGGGCGCTTGGCGCATGCCGTCAGGATGCTGCGGCGCAGCTTGGCGCAGTCAAAGGGCTCGCGGCGCGGGGCGCTGGCCGTCACCTCCTCCTTGACGACCAGAGGCAGTTCTGCCCGGACCCGCTCGATGGTCGAGAACCGTTTGCCGCAGGCCTGGCAGTGCCGCCGCCGGCGGATCTCGTCGTGCTCGGAGTCCTGTGTCGTATCGATCACACGTGATTCAGTCGCGCCGCAATATGGGCAATGCATGATTGCCTTTACCGTCCCTAGGTTCGCCAACCGGACGCTCTGCCGGCAGGTGTGTGGTCGTGAGGAAGCGTTCGTAGAATAGCATGCGGCCAGATCGGGTGCAACCGGGTTCATGCGGCACTTTCTTAAAACTGACGGGGCGTCTCAATTCTTTAAGACTGCCCAAACCGCAGACAAACAGAGATTCCCGACCGGCTTTGTGATATCCTCTAATAAGTAGACAGCAATTATCGAATATCGCACTGATCAACGAAAGGACTCCGTTTCTGATGGCTGTACACGTCGTATTCGTCTGCCTCGGCAATATTTGCCGCTCGCCGATGGCAGAGGCGATCTTCAAGGACATGGTTGAGAAAGAAGGGCTGGCCGGCGAGATCACCGTGGACTCGGTTGGGACGGGTTCGTGGCACGTCGGCGCGAACGCTCACCGCGGCACCCTGCAGGTGCTGAGAACGCACGGCATCGACTTCGCGCACCGGGCGCGCCAGATCGACCGCTCGGACCTCGAGAACGCCGACTACCTGATCGCGATGGACCGCAGTAACCTCGACGATATCCGGCGGCTGGGCCCCACCCACGCCGAGACCGGTCTGCTGCTCGATTACGCTCCCGGTATTCGCGAGCGGGACGTCCCCGATCCCTACTACACAGGTGGCTTTGACCACGTGTACGAGCTGGTCCGTGCAGGCTGCCGGGGCCTGCTGGACCACATCCGCGAGCAAGAAGGCATCCGCGCATAACGCTGAACGCCCCGGTACAGCCGGGGCGGATAACAACAGAAAAGGTACAGGTATCATGAAGGCGGGCGGTTTCTTATCGGAATCGTTAATGCAAACCTTCAGCGATGCTCTGCGCGCAGCCGGAGACAGCGGCCCCGTGCAGCAGGCATCCACCGTGGGCGGCGGCGACATTAATCACGCCGCCCGGCTGACGACACCCAAAGGGCGCTACTTCGTCAAATGGCACCGGACGCCGCCGCCGCACTTTTTCGAGTGCGAGGCGCGAGGCCTGGAGCTGCTGCAGCGGGCCGGCTGCGTGCGCGTCCCGGAGGTCGTGGGCCAGGGGCAGGCGGCAGACAGCCCCACAGCGTATTTGATCCTGGAGTGGATCGACCGCAACGGCGGCAAGTACAACGCCGCCCGCGCGCTGGGCCGCCAGCTTGCGGAGCAGCACCGCTACCGGCAGCCATTCTACGGGCTCGACTACGACAACTACATCGGGCAGCTCCCGCAGCCGAACCGGCGCTCGAGCTCTTGGGTCGAGTTCTACCGCGACCGGCGGCTCGGGCCGCAGCGGGCGCTGGCCGAGCAGCACGGCTACCTGCCCCCCGCGCGGGCCCGGCGGCTCGACCGGCTGATGGACCGGCTCGGCGAGTGGATTGACGAGCGCCGCAGCCAGCCGTCGCTGCTGCACGGTGATCTGTGGGGCGGGAACTGGATGGCGGCACTCAACGGCGATCCCGTCCTCATCGACCCCGCCGTGTATTACGGCGACCGTGAGGCTGATCTGGCCATGACGACGCTGTTCGGAGGCTTCCCTCCCGACTTCTACAGCGCGTACAAAGAGGTATTTCCGTTCGCGCCCGGTTACGAGGAGCGCCAGCCGCTGTACCAGCTTTACTACCTGCTGGTTCACCTCAACTTGTTCGGCGAAAGCTACGGCAGCCGCGTCGACAGCATCCTGCAGCAGTACGTAGGCTAACTGTAACACCGCTTGCCGGTCGAAATGTGATACAATCAGCCTGCGACTCTGTGGGGTCGAGGTGTATTGGTAGGTCACGGCAGAGGTAGTAGCGATGAGCGACGAGCGGCAACCGGGCCTCACGCTCCCTATTGGGCTGGACGGTGAGGCGCAGAATGAATTTAGACGGCGGCTGAACTCGCTGCGAAGCAGCGAGTATATGCCCCTGCCTCAGCACCCCGGGGCAGCCGGCGAGCCGCACGTCGAAGCGCGCAGGCCCCGGATCCCGGGTGCGCTGCCCCTCCCGCCTCGCTCCCTGGCGAGCATCGGCGTTTTCGTGCTCATGCTCGTGGTCACCGCCGTGATCCTGCTAAACGGGCTCAGCGGAGGCATTTTCGACGGGCCCGAGCCCACGCCACCCACCGACCCCGAAATCGTCGTGCCCACGGGGCAGCCTGAAGAGGCGATCCCGCTCGATCCCGATACCACAGCGGTTCTCTCGTCCATCTACGGCACGGTGGTCGTCCGCGACCACGCGCAGCTTGCCGCCCGCGAACCCCGGCGCGGGGAGGTTCTCGTCGTCGGGATGCGCTTCGAGACCGGGTCGGACGGCTACGCCGTCATCGCCGTGGCGGATGGCTCGGCCATTATCATCGGCCCGAATTCGACCGTGTCCGTCACCAACGTGATCACCTCGGCGGAGCAGCCGACGCTGGGCCTGTCCGTGCTCGGCGGCAACGTATTCGCCTTCCAGAGCCCTGCCCGCGGCGACTCGCTGGCGCTGCTGGAGTTCACCCTCCAGGGCGGCCTGATGATGCTGAACGGGGCGTCCACGCACATTAACGTCCCGCCCCTGTGGACGGACGGCGAGATCAACCCCGGCAACGCGATTATCGGCTGTCTGACGGGAAGCTGCTTCGTCCAGTCGCAGCTCGGCGACCGCACACAGCTTCGCTCAGGCAGCAAGGTTGAGCTGCTGGCGAGCGGTGTGCTCGGACGGCTGACGGCGATGAGCGACGCCGACGTCGAGCGGGCGAATAATGCATTCGTCATCGCTCAGAACAGCGGGCTCATCGCCAACCGGACGCTGGAGATCGCAAGGCTGTCCATTCCCAGCCCGACGCCGCCGGACGGCGGGCCGACGGCAGAACCGCAGAACACCGCCACGCGCACCACGCGGGTTGGGCTGCTCCCGCCTGCCCCGACGGACACGCCAGCGCCGTTCTGCGGGGATGCCGTCTGCAACGCGCCGGGCGAGAACACCGATAGCTGCGCCGCCGACTGCGTGTGTGTGAACGACGGCGTCTGCCGCGCCTCTCAGGGCGAGGGGCTGTCGTGCGCGGACTGTGCGCCGACGCCGCAGCAGCCCGCCAAGCCTGACAAGCCGCCCGGGCGCACCCCGGTGCCTACCAGCACGCCGACGCCTATCCCTACGCGCACGCCGCGGCCTACCAACACGCCGAGGCCGACGCGCACGCCATTCCCGACCAACACACCGGTGCCGCCCACGGCGACACACACGCCAACCAACACAGCCGTCCCGACGGCAACCACGCCACCACCGACGGCGACAACGCCGCCGCCGACGGAAACGACTCCGCCGCCAACACATACCGACACGCCGACGCCGGAGACGCCGACGCCTGACACGCCGACACCGGAAACACCGACGCCGGAGACGCCGACGCCAGAAACGCCGACAGTGGAGACTCCAACCGAGGAAGTGACTGAAGAGGCGACGGAGCCGCTGGAGCAGCCGCGGCAGCCACGGCTGCCGGATCTGCCAATTCCGAAGCCACCCTGGCTGCCATAGCGGTGTGGGCAGGCTGGCTGCCAGACTGAACGCGCCCCAGCGCTCCAGCGTATGCCGGAGCGCTGCTTTTTGGCCCCGGGCGCGGCACAACCTTTCCACTTGCCCAGAGTGTGATACAATTCCTCCTCGTGCACACGCCTGCCACCGTCTGCGAGGAATACCGCTTGGAGACACTCAACCAGTCCTTTCGGCGCATGGAGTCCCTGATTACCCGCCCGGCGGAGTCGCTTGACAACCCCGAGGAGCGACAGGCGGAGTTTCAGCACCGGCTGGAGCGCACCCGCCGCCTGATGCACGCGCTGGGCAACCCTGAACGCGCTTACGACATCATCCACATCGGCGGCACGTCCGGCAAGGGATCCGTCGCCATTCTCTGCGAGTCCATTCTCCGCGCTAT
The DNA here is from genome assembly GCA_964506005.1 of uncultured Anaerolineae bacterium. Taxonomy (GTDB): domain Bacteria; phylum Chloroflexota; class Anaerolineae; order Aggregatilineales; family UBA3940; genus UBA3940. The sequence goes on from CAZDLX010000119.1 coordinate 6,449, forward strand.
GGGCTGGCGCGTCGGCACGCATACCTCGCCGTACCTGCAGACGCCGCTCGAGAAGGCCCGGGTCGACAGCGCCCTGCTGGGCGTCGCCGAGGCGCCGGGGCTAATCGACCGCGTGATGCAGGCAGTGGGGCTCGTCAGCGCCCGCGACGGCGTGCTCGGCAAGCCGCACTACGCCGAGGCCTGGCTCGGGCTGGCCATGCGGCATTTCGCCGACGCTGGCTGCGAGGTGGGCGTCATCGAGGCGGGGCTGGGCGGGCGCTACGACGCGACGAACGTCGTTACCCCCTGTGTGAGCGTAATCACCACAGTGCACTACGATCACATTCGCGTGCTCGGGGAGACACTCGACGCCATCGCATTCCACAAAGCCGGCATCATCAAGCCCGGCGTGCCGGTCGTGGTGGGCGAGGTTCCGGGCGTCGCCTGGGACGTGATCGAGAAGGAGTCTTTGCAGCGCGGGGCAAGAGTCATCCGCGTGGGCCGGGATGTGCAAGTTGAGCCGCTGGAGCTCTCGCAGCGTGGTGGGCGGTTCAACTATCGGGGCATGAAGCTCAATCTTCAGGACGCGACCGTCGGGCTGCTGGGCGGTCACCAGATCGCGAACGCGGCGGTCGCCCTGGCTGCCCTGGAGCTCTACGCGTCAGCCGAGGGCCTGACTCTGGATGAGGAGGCCGTCCGGCGCGGGCTGCTCCAGGCCCGTTTCGCGGGGCGGCTGGAGGTTATGCAGGACCGCCCGCTGGCCGTGCTCGACGGCGCGCATAACCAGGAAAAGATCGACGCGCTGCTCGCCGCCGTGCCGGAGGTGTTCGACTACGAGCGGCTGATCCTCGTGCTCGGAATGCTGGAAGCCAAGACCGTCACGCCGATTATGCGAGCGCTCGCCGGCGCTGCGCAGGGCGTCGTCGCCACACACCCGCAGGTGAAGGGCAAACCGGCCATCCCCGCCGACGAGCTTGCCGCGCTGGCGAAGCAGGCGGGCGTCGAGACGGTTGAAGCCGAGCCAGAGCCGCTGGCGGCCCTCGGGCGGGCGCTCGACCTCGCGCAGCCGGGCGACCTGGTGCTCGTGACCGGCTCGCTGTACCTCATCGGCATGGTGCGCTCTCACTGGCACAGCACCGAAGCCGTCATGCGCCAGCGCACGATGTTCCCCAACGACCGCGGCTAGCAGGTGGTATAATGCGGCTGGAAGCGCCCAGCCCAAGGAGAACCCCCATGGCCGGCACCGACGACCGACACAAGCTGCCCGAGGATCCGGACGGCGAGCAGGCCGGTGAACCCAACTTCCCGGTTTCACAGTCTGCACGCTCGCTGCTGCGGCGGCTTGAGGAACGGCCCGTACAGCCGCGCCCCGGCGGCACCGGGCCCTTTACGGCTGACCCTACCGACGACGTTGACCTCGACCAGCTGGAGACACAGGTCGGCGAGCCGCCGGGCCACCCCGCCGACGCGCTGCGTCACATCGAGGCGTGCATGTCGGAGATCACGCAGGAGCTGACCGGCGGCCAGATCAACCACGCGCAGTTCCAGGCGCTGTACAGCCACTACGCGGAGCAGAAAGCCCTGATTCTGCGGCTGCTGGACCGCGACCCCGGCAGCGACGCCTGGCAGCGGGCGGCGTTCGGCGGACACACCGGCATTCTGCGCAAGCGCCACGCCGCACGGCTCGAAGGGCTGGCGCTGCTCGGCAACCGCACCGGTGCCGCCGTGCGCGTGATAGGGCACGTGGACGTGCCGCAGCGGGTCATCGCCCCGCTTCTCGACAGCCTCCAGCACCCGCAGGCTACCACCAGTGCGAGCGGCCAGCCGCTGAGCACGCAGATCGTCGGCGGGCGCTGGCTGGCGTACGTGCGGGGCCGCTTCGTCAGCGCGCTGGCCGTGTACTCGGCAGAGCCGTCGGCGGTGCAGCTTGCCGCCCTGACTTCCGCACACGGGGAATTTGAGAGCATGAACCGCGCCGCCCTCGCGGCAGGCTCCCCCAACCCGGACAGGCTCGCCTACCCACAGGAGGCGCTCTTCGAAGACCGGTGAGGCACACCCGGCTCACGACGGCGCTCGAATCAAAACGCCCCGGCGGTTCCGGGGCGTTTCGTTCTCAGGTGGCAACCCCGGCAGGCCCTACGTCGTGCGGCAACGCAGGTTCTGCCGGTATGAAAGGGGCCGGCGCGCGTCTAGTCCTGGTTCTGCTCGCGGTAGCGGCGGCGCAGGAACGCTGGCACCTCGAGATTGTCGTCTGCCGGGCGAACCGGCTTCTCCTCGACCCCGGACGGGCGGTACACGTTCTCATCCTGGGCCTCCTGCACCGGCGCGCTGACGTCCGTGCCGAAGCGCGACCGCGCCGTACGAAGCTGGCCGAACCCGGTCGCGATCACCGTGATGCGGATCTGCTCGCCCATCGACTCGTCGACCACCGCACCGAAGATCAGGTTGGCGTTCGGATCCGCCGTTTCCTTGATGATCTCCGCCGCCTGGTTGACCTCGTACAGCGACATGTCGGGGCCGCCGGTGATGTTGAACAGGATGCCGCTCGCGCCGTTGATCGTGACGTCGAGCAGCTCGTTTGTAATCGCCATCTGCGCGGCCTTGCGCGCACGCTCCTCACCCGAGGCGTGCCCGACGGCCATCAGCGCCGCGCCGCCCTCAGACATGATCGTCCGCACGTCTGCGAAGTCGAGGTTGATCAGGCCGGGCACCGTAATCAGCTCGCTGATGCCCTGGATGCCCTGGCGCAGCACGTCGTCGGCGACGATGAACGCCTCTTTGAGGCTGGCGCGTTTGTCGACGATCTTTAGCAGCCGGTCGTTCTGGATCACGATCAGCGTATCGACGGCGTTCTTGAGGCGCTCGATGCCCTCAATCGCGACACGCTCGCGCTGGCGGCCCTCAAAGCTGAACGGCTTGGTGACCACGCCGATGGTCAGCGCCCCCGACTTCTTGGCGATGTCGGCAATAATCGGCGACGCGCCCGTGCCGGTGCCGCCGCCAATGCCCGCCGTAATGAAGATCATGTCGTTCTCGCCGATGATCTTCGCCAGGTCGTCGCGCGATTCCTCCGCCGCTTTGCGCCCGATCTCAGGATCGCCGCCTGCCCCGAGACCGCGCGTCAGCTTCTTGCCGATCTGCACCCGCTGCTTCGCCAGCGCCGTATCCAGCGCCTGCGCATCGGTGTTCACGGCGACGAAGTCGACACCCTGCATCCCCTCTTCGATCATCCGGTTGACGGCGTTGTTGCCGCCGCCGCCGACGCCCAGGACTTTGATCCTGGCGTACGACGAGAACTGAATATCCTGGTCCACCATGGGCCCCTCTCCTGAGTACACTTGCGGAAGTCCGCGCTTGACTGGATCCACCTGAGTCTTGCTGTGCCGTTCTCTCACCCTACTGGCCGGTTGCGGCGGCTTCAGGGGGCGGTTTCGCTGACGCCGCTTCCTCTTATTATGGTAAAAGTTAAAATTGTTGCAACTACAGGAGGTATTCTACCCATTTCTTGTCGAAGTGCTGTATAAGCACGGGCTTGCGGCGTCGCTACTCGTCGGGCAGCAGGCGTCCGAAGATGCCGCCGATGGCCTTGCCGATATCCGGCCCGGCGCCGCGCTTCCGCCGGGGGTTGGTGCCGAGAATGTCGCCGGCGCCGCTGTCCAGCCGGCGGGCAAAGTGCAGCAGCCCGACGCCTGTCGCGTGCTGCGGAATCTTGAGCTTGTCGACGAGCCCGGTGATCTGCTCGGGGTGGGCCACCCGCGCCGGCATGTGCAGGATGTTGCTCGCGTTGTGGCGGATGCCCTTTAACGCGGACGTGCCGCCGGTCAGCACCACGCCTGCCGGCAGCAGGCCGTCGTAGCCGGAGCGTTTGAGGTCCTGCATGACCAGCGTGAAGATCTCGTCCACCCGCGCCTCGATGATCTGCGCGAGGTCGTAAGCCAGCAGCCGCGTCGACATATCCTGCCCGAAGGGGTTGATCGTGACGATCTGATCGGTCGGCACGGTGTCGGGCTGCGAGTTGCCGTAGTCGATCTTGATGCGCTCGGCTTCGGCGGCCGGCAGGTGCAGCACGTGCGCGATGTCGTTCGTGATGTGGTTGCCGCCAACCTCGATCACCGTCGTGTGCCAGATGGTGCCCTCGATCATCACCGCGATATCCGTCGTGCCGCCGCCGATGTCCACGATCACCACGCCGGACTCGCGCTCGGCGTCGGTGAGCACGGCTTCGCCGCTGGCCAGCGGGTTCAGCACGAAGCGGTCCACGTCCAACCCGGCATCCTTCACACACTTCTCGAGATTGCGCAGCGAGGACGAGGCCGCCGTGATAATGTGCGCCTCGACTTCCAGCCGGTAGGCGTGCAGACCCAGCGGGTTGCGGATGTTCTCCTGCCCGTCGACGGTAAAGGTGCGGGGAATCACGTGCAGGATCTCGCGGTTGTGCGGCAGCGCGATGGCGCGGGCCGCCTCCAGCGCACGCTCGATGTCGGCCTGCTCGATCGCGCCGCGCGTCTGGTTGAGGCCCGTCACGCCGCGGCTGTTGATCGACTCGACGTGCTTCCCGGCGACGCTGACATAGGCCCGGCCAATCTCGTAGCCGGAGGTGCGCTCGGCGGCTCGCTTGGCAGCGCGGACGGCGTCGGTGGCCAGCGCAACGTCGACCACCATGCCCTTGTTCATGCCGAGCGCCTCTTCAATGCCGACGCCGATGATG
>CAZDLX010000119.1:11145-11401 GCA_964506005.1 uncultured Anaerolineae bacterium
TTCTCGTCGGCGCTGATCTCGCCGACGAGGGTGCAGACCTTCGTTGTGCCGACGTCAACGCCGACGACGATGCGTTCTGTGCTCACCGTGTGGCCGCTTCCTCTGCTCAGTTCAGTACTCAGGGCGCCCGGTAGAAGGGCGCGTCGGGGTTGCTCACATCAATATACACCGGAACCACGCCGCGTGCTTCCAGGTCCTCGATCAGCGTCTCGTAGACGGCCAGCTTGACGTCCATATTCGTGCCGACGCCAAAGTA